>JANOMP010000061.1:0-9696 GCA_031420365.1 Cytophagaceae bacterium | reverse complement strand
ACTCCCAGATACAACAAAGCAATATCAGAATTAATCCAAACTCTAAACGATACCGAAACCGTATTTCCGGGGACAGACCTTGTCCTTTTTTACCAAATAGATTGAAATTTAATTTACGCCCATGCATGGAGTTCTGAATTTTAGGTAATTGCCTACTATTTATAAATAGATAAATAAAAATATTGAACCAAAAAGCAATATATATCGTAATAGGAATCAAATATTTATGCTCTAAGAAATATGATTGAACTACTTTGTCAAACTCAAAGAAAAACTCAATTTTCGATTAACATTCATGATAGCCTAGAAGAAATAAAAATTGAATGGAACTACATTCTGCCAGAGAATCACCATTTGAAATCTAAATATTTATTATTTCTAGAAAAATCTACAACTTCGAAAGCTAAATATGGAATTGCAAAAAAAAACAACAAAATTGTAGGTGTTTTATACCTTCAAATTACCGAATTCACTGAAAAAGATGTTAATTTTTCAACCTTAAAATTCACCCCTCTTTCATGTATATTAAAATCTATTTTCTCTTTATCTTGTCAATTTTTAGTCCTTATTTGTGGAAATTTATATAGAACTGCACAAGAGGGGTACTATTTCAATAAAGATATTGAGCCTAAATTGGTGTTTGAAGAGCTAAGTGAGCAATTTCAAAAAATAGATAGAAACCTTTCTGGAATAATAATTAAAGAAAGTAAAGAGATTTTTCACAAAAATGAAAAAAGTAAATTTTCTGAAATTGGAGATGACATAACAATGAAAATAGATATCAATCCCCAATGGACTTCAATAGATGATTACATTAATGAATTGAGTAAGAAATACAGAAAAAGATACCAAAAAATTAAAGAATCATCAAAGAATTTGATAAAAAGAGAATTAAATGAAGAAGAGATTACTTTTTATGAACTTAAAATTTTTAATTTATATCAACAAATTGTAAAGAACCAATCTTTAAAAATTGGAGGACTTTTACCTAATTATTTCGTAGAAATGAAAAAAGCTTTAGGAGAAAATTTTAAAATTTTTGGCATATTCAATGAAGATAAATTAATAGCATTTTCAAGCCATATTTATAGACCAAATAAACAAAAAGATATTCATTACATTGGCTTGGAATATTCGTTAAACGACAATTTTAATCTATACTTCAACCTTTTATATTGGGGATTAGAATTAGCCATTTACGATAAACAAGTTACACTAGAATTAGGAAGAACTGCACATTTAGCCAAAGCGAGTATGGGAGCTTTGCCGGTGGAGCAACACAACTATGTTTTTTTAAAATCTGGAATTGTCAAGCTTAGTTTTTGGGTATACAGTAAAAGCCTTTTGAAAAAAATTGATACTGAATGGAAGAACAGAAGTCCATTTAATACAAAAAATGAGTTAAAAATAATTTAAACAATCATTCTATTCTTACAGTACCTTGCATCACAAGTTTTGCAGAATAACAACTAGGAAATGTGGTTTCTTCGTATTGAAAATTTAGATTAAATTGGAAGAATTCGTTTTTTGTGACAGCACAAATGCTCTTTTTGTGCCTTTCCTCAAGAGTTTCTAGACCTAATTTTTAAACTATAACATTATACTCTTCCATTTCACTTTCGTTTAAAACTTTTGGCTTATAAAAACTTACTAAATAATTTTTTGAAAGATTTGTGGAACATTCTGATTTGTCTTCAATTCTTATTTTAAAAATAGAAATTTTACCATAACGATACATAGCATCTTAATATCCTAAAATAAAAGTGTCTTCGGAATTTAATTTGCCAGTTTTAACACCATTTACCAACGCTGTATTTACCGTCGTCCGATTGGTTAAATTTTTCAATTTGGTGCTATCATTTAAATTTTCACTTTGGTAATCACGATATTTGAGAAGAAATTTTGCCATTTTGTTTACTAAAAATCTATCTTTTACTGAATTTGATTTTATTGAATAGATGAAATTTTGTAAATCCCCATTTTCAAAAGCTGGATAATCGTAAATTAAGAACGAGTCTTCCTCTGAAAGAAAACCATATTTTTTAATTAATTCTACTATCTCGTTAGTTCCCATTTCATTTAGGCTATCAATTTTTCTTAAAGCCTCACTTTACAAATCCTCTTGCATATAATAATATTTGAATTTAAAGGTGGCCTCTTTAGACTTAAGTTGACGAAATTCTTTTAAACTGGCTTTTAATTTTAGTCTTTCCTTTAAAAACAAAACCAAGATTATCTTTTTCTTCAATTTCTAAATCGTACTGACTCATTAATTTTGTTCATATTGTAGAATCTTTTATTTCAAAAGAAAAAGATTGAATCTTATTGTAAGTGGTTTTGAAATTTTGCTATTCATTCTAATATGTATCATAAAAAATGCATCCTTTGTTTCTAAGCGTTCAATTGATATACCTTCTCTTAGCCAACTTTAGCAAATAAAGTTTTGCCCCTCAAAATCATTTTGAAGGAATTTGCAAACTATTGCATTAAAAATATCTTTGGATAAAGGAATATTTACAGACTCAAATGCTATTTTATAATCAGCGGAGGCCTCCTAATAATTACCAACCAAAATAGCCATTTCAGCTTTATTTTTATGGAAATAGTATGTTTTTAAGAAATCATTTTGAGCAAAAATCGAAAAATTCACAAAGAAAAATAAAAGCGAAAACTTTCTTTATAGTGTTGGGATTTCGTCCTATTATAAAATTTATTTTTTTTCAAAACAAAAACTGATTAACAATCTTTAATAAAATAAAAAAAATGTTGTTAAATATTTTATTTTGGAGAAAATAAAATTACTTTTCGAAAAACAATAAATAAACCTTGGAAGAAAACCGAATTATTATTGATAAATTATATTCAGCATTTCAGCAAAAAGATTTCAAAACTATGCAAGAATGCTATGCAACAGATGCAAATTTTAATGATGAAGCATTTTCAAACCTTGCAGGTAAAGAAGCAGGAAAAATGTGGGAAATGCTTATCACTAAAGGGAAAGACCTAGAACTTAAATATGAAATATTAGAAACCACTAAAAATGGTGGAAAAGCTAGATGGATTGCCAAATACACATTCTCTAAAACCAAAAACCTAGTAATCAATGAAATAAATGCCAGTTTTGTAATGGAAAATGGAAAAATAATCGAACACACAGATAGATTTGACTTTTACAAATGGGCTAGACAAGCTTTTGGACTAACTGGATTATTTCTAGGATGGACTACTTTTTTTAAAAAAAAAGTTCAAAGAACCGCAATGGAAAGTCTGAAAAGATTTATGGAGCAAGATTCTTAAACCATTAAATTCTTAAGAAAATTAAAAGAAAACAAGCAAAAAAGACTTTTTTAACTGAAAATTAAAGAAACAAAAAAAACTCCTAATTAGTATTGGCTAATCTCAATTCATTTCCTTCAAAAACAAATGAATATATTTTTTCAAAATCTCTCATAGCATTTATAAATGCAATTCTTTCAAACTTATGCAAATCTTCCAAACTAACATCCTCTTCTTGAAGTTTGCCTTCTGACAACATACTTCCTCTTTTTAAACCTTCAAAAAGGCAATGGGTAGGTGTAATCCAAACTTTACCATTAAAAAGTGCAAGATTAGAATACGAAGCATCTGTTAAAAATCCATTTTTGACGAAAATTACATCATCAAATTTGGGATTAGAATTCAAAAAAGTGTCTAATGAACTTCGATCAGTGTTTTTAAATTCATAATTAATATCTTCATTAATTAAAATTTTTACCAGATTATGGTTTTTAATTTCATAATGAAGAAAATCAATCTTTTTTAAATATTTAGCATATTCAATTCTGACTTTAACTAGACCTTCTTTAAAATCACAAGGAATAGAAATTTCTCTTAAAAGGTCAATATCTTTACAGTTTTCAAAAAAAAAGTTTCGAGTTGTATTTAGCCTTTGATTGTGTAAATCCAACATATGAAATTTACCATCTAATAATTTAATACTTTCAAAAAATTGGGACATAAATTTTACTTATTAATTCCTCATATTCTTTTCTTGGGTCGCTCCTATTTGTCAATCCGCCACCACTTTTAAATACCAAACCTTTACTAGTTTTTTCAATAAATCTAATCAGTACGGCTGAGGTTAGAATTTGACTATCAAATATGCCAAATATTCCCGAATAAAAACCTCTTTCAGAATTTTTATAGGTTAAATACTCTGCTTGATTAATAATTTTCAAGGTACTATCTTTAGGAGCACCTGTAATTGACCCTGCAGGTAAAAGTTCAAAAAGCCAATTTCCGATATTATTTTTCCAACCTGGAGATAACTGCCCACAAACTTCGGAACTCAATTGTAACAAACTTCCACCATCTGCTTTTTTAATTTTTTCTAAATATCTAAATCTTTCTACCCAAACTTTATTGCAAATTTTACTTAAATCATTTCGAATCAAATCTACAATTGTTGTATGCTCATACTGCTCTTTTGGATCTTTTAAAATTATTTTAACCGCATCTATAAACTCTCCATCTATAGTGCCTTTCATAGGGAAAGAAGATATTTTTCCGCTTTTATCAACCGAAACGAATGACTCAGGAGAGAAGCAAACAAATTTATCTTTAATCCAGAGTTTATATTTTGCTTGAGAAATTTGGAACAATTCTTCTAAATCAAAAGTGACTTCAATCGGAGTTTCTACTGTCAGATTTGTTAAAAAACTATTTCCAAAATTCAAATGATTTTTTACCAAAGAAAATGCTTTCTGGTATTCAATAAAGCTTAAAGGAAATGCTTTTAATTGTAAAGTTTCAAGTGCTTTTAAGTTATTTGAGTTCTCATAATTGGAATATTGATTTTTTATTGAATATTTCAATTCATTTACATCTATATTTTCCAATGCTAAAACCAAATTATTTTGCATTTTATAATCTATAACAAACAAAAAGGGGCAACTATTTTGCCCCAATTCATTAATTCTATTAATAGCTTCGTCTTTATTTAGCATAAAAACACCTCTAATTAAAATTATGCATAAGTCTCGATCTGATCACAACTGCAAACCAAATTTCTATCTCCATAAGCCGAATCTATCCTACTTACTGAAGGCCAAAATTTATTAAATCTTAAATTCTCAAATGGGAAGGCAGCTTTTTCTCTTGAATAAGACTTTTCCCAAATTTCAGCCATTACCACACGCATAGTGTGTGGAGCATTTACTAATACATTGTCATCTTTTGGATAGATGCCTTCTTCTATTTCAATTATTTCTAAACGAATTGCAATTAAAGCATCACAAAAACGATCTAATTCAGCTTGTGATTCAGATTCAGTGGGTTCAATCATTAAAGTGCCTGCGACAGGAAATGAAACAGTGGGGGCGTGAAACCCATAATCCATTAAACGCTTAGCTATATCTTCCACTTCTATTCCAGCTGACATTTTAAAAGATCTACAATCAACAATCATTTCATGAGCACAACGTCCATTTTTCCCAGTGTATAAAATTGAAAAATGATTTTCTAGCCTGGATTTGATGTAATTAGCATTAAAAATTGCTAATTTAGTTGCGTTTTCTAAACCCTCTGTTCCCATCATGGCTATGTATGCGTATGAAATTGGTAAAATACTTGCACTACCCCATGGTGCCGCAGATATACCATGAATGGCATGTTCTCCACCAGAATCGATAATTGCATTTCCTGGCAAAAACGGTGCTAAATCTTTAACTACACCAATTGGGCCCATACCAGGGCCGCCACCTCCGTGCGGAATACAGAAAGTTTTATGTAAATTTAAATGGCAAACGTCAGCTCCTATCCTTCCCGGAGAAGTTAAACCAACTTGAGCATTCATGTTTGCCCCATCCATATATACCCGTCCACCATTTTGATGAATCAATTCACATATTTCAATTATTGTTTCTTCAAATACACCATGAGTAGAAGGATAAGTAACCATTAAACAAGCCAAGTTTTGTGCATGTTCAGTAACTTTTTCTCTTAAGTCTATTAAATCAATATTTCCTTTTTCATCACATTTTGTTACAACTACCTTCATTCCTGCCATTACAGCAGAAGCAGGATTAGTTCCATGGGCAGAAGAAGGAATCAATGCAATATTTCGTTGACTTTGTCCTTTATGTTCAAAATATGCTCTAATTACCATAAGTCCAGCCAATTCACCTTGAGCACCGGAGTTGGGTTGTAAAGAAACGGAGTGAAAACCAGTGATATCAGCTAACCAATTCGACAAATCTCTAAACATTTCTTGATAGCCCTGCACTTGATTAATAGGTGCAAAAGGATGAATAGAACCAAACTCAGGCCAAGTAACAGGTATCATTTCAGAAGTTGCATTTAACTTCATGGTGCAACTACCTAAAGAAATCATAGAATGAACCAAAGACAAATCCTTGCTTTCTAAAGATTTTAAATACCTTAGCATTCCATGTTCTGTATGATAATTATTAAAAACTTTATTGGTCATAAAGTCTGAGCTTCTTTTTAATTCTTCAGAAATATCTGTGTCCACTTCTGTTTTTAAATTTAATATTAAATTTTCACCTCTAGCTTCTGCAAAAACTTGAAGTAAAAGACCTAAATCTTCCAATGACTTTGTTTCATCAAATGATATACTAACATCTTCTGATCCATGATATCTTAAATTAACACCTTTGGATTCGGCTATTTCTCTAATTTTAGAATTGTCTAATACATCTAAAGTAATAGTATCAAAATAGTTGGAATTTAATACCCTATAATCTAATCCTTGTACAGCATTTGCAAAAGACTTTGTAAGCCCATGAATTTTTAAAGCTATCTTTTTTAAACCTTCTGGGCCATGATAAATACAATATGCCGCTGACATCACTGAAAGCAAAACTTGAGCAGTACAAATATTAGAAGTCGCTTTTTCTCTCCTAATATGTTGTTCCCTAGTTTGTAGTGCCATTCGTAAAGCCCTATTTCCCTCTGAATCTATCGATTGACCTATTATTCTTCCAGGAATATGTCTCTTAAATTCATCTTTAGTAGCAAAAAAAGCGGCATGAGGACCTCCATAACCCATAGGGACTCCTAATCGTTGTGCAGTACCAATTACTACATCTGCTCCCATTTCTGCTGGAGTTTTAAAAATGGTTAATGATAATAAATCTACACCCAAACATACTTTAATATCTAAAGTATGTAATTTTTCAAAGAGAGAAGTAAAATCTATAATTTCACCTAATGTATTGGGATTTTGAAATATTGCACCAAAAATCAAATCATTTGAAAAATCAAATATTTCATAATTTCCTATTTCAACTTGTATTCCAAGAGGATTTGCTCTTCCCTTTATTACATCAATTGTTTGAGGATGACATAAGTCTGAAACAAATAAAATAGAGGCATTTTTTTTTGAACCTTTCTTGTTTCCGAAAAACATAGACATCGCTTCTGCGGCAGCAGTGGCTTCATCTAATAGTGAAGCGTTGGCTATTTCCATTCCTGTTAAATCCAACACTATTGTTTGAAAATTCAGTAACATCTCTAATCTCCCTTGTGCTATTTCAGCTTGATAAGGTGTATATGCAGTGTACCAAGATGGGTTTTCAAGAATATTCCGTAAAATTACTTTTGGCACAACAGTATCATAATATCCGGTACCTATAAAAGATTTAAATATTTTATTCTTTTCTCCTAAAGACTTCAATTTATCTAACAGCTGAATTTCTGAAAGTGAAGTTGGCAATTCCAGTCTTTTTAATAGTCTTATATTGGATGGGATAGTTTCTTCTATTAATTGTTCAATGGAATCCACTCCGATGATTTCACACATTGATTTAATTTCTGATTCACTTTTTCCTTGGTGTCTCGACTCAAATTTTTCAGTAGTAATAAGATTAACTTTCATTAAGTTTTTGATGTTTTTTTTAAATGCAAATTTACTAATAATAATTGTTTGTTAAAATAAAATGTTTTAGAGTTATTTGTTTAAATTTTAATTATCTATGAAAAAACCATTCCTAATTTCATTTGGTCTCTTTTTGTGTCAACAACTTTTTGCTCAAAACATTAAAACAAAATATGAAGAAACTTTAAAAGAAGATGATTTAAAAAGGCATCTAACTTATATTTCTTCCGATGAAATGGAGGGTCGAGATACTGGTTCTGATGGCCAAAAAAAAGTTGGAAAATATATTGTAGAACATTTCAAAACTATAGGACTTACCCCTATGGTAAAAAATGAAAAAAATGAATTGAGTTATTATCAAAACTTTAATTTATACAAAAGTGGATGGAAAGACGCTTATGTAAAAATTAATGATTCAAAAAAAGTATTTTTTAAAGATTTCTATCCAATTGGTTTAGTAAATATTCCTGAAGAAAGAACCATTGAAACCATTTTTGTAGGATTTGGAATCCAAACCGAGTATCATGATGACTATAAAAATCTTGATTTAAAAAACAAAGCTGTATTGTTTTTGGAAGGTGAACCTAAGTCTGTTGATGGTAATTTTATTTTTTCAAAAAGTGAATCATCTGAATGGATAGGTGCATCAGGTACTCGAAAAAAACAGAAGTTGGCAAACGATTTAGGTGCAAGCTACGTTTTCGAAGTCTCCTTAGTAGAATCAGAAAAATTTAAAACGCTAAATGCAGAACGCAAAGCCATTTTGTCTCGATTTAATAGACTAGCAATAGAAAAATCAAAAACCGAAAAACCAACTACTAATCCAGCTTTCATTATTTCACAAGAAATGGCTGGTGAAATGTTGGGAATAAAACTAAAAAAAATAAACGAATTCATTAAGAATCCAATGAATATTTCTAAAATTATAAACAAAAAAACCAATATTAAAATAAAAACTGAAAGAGGAGAAAACTTAGTAGAAACATCTAATTTATTAGGATACCTAGAAGGAACTGACAAAAAAGATGAGGTGATTGTTGTCACAGCGCACTATGATCATGTAGGAATTGACGATAAAGGACAAATTTATAATGGAGCAGACGACGACGGTTCAGGCACATGTGCAATTATGGAACTGGCTGAGGCATTTGCTAAAGCCAAAGCTGAAGGAAATGGGCCACGTCGAAGTATTTTATTTATGTTGGTAACTGGAGAAGAAAAAGGCCTACTGGGTTCTCAATATTTCACAGATATTAACCCTATAATTCCTTTAGATAAAATAATGTGTAATATAAATATCGATATGATAGGTAGAATCGATAAAAAACACATTACCAATCCAAACTATGTGTATGTAATCGGTTCCGACAAATTAAGTTCTCAACTGCATCAAGCAAGCGAGGAAGCAAATAAAGAATCTGTAAACTTTGAATTAGATTACGAATTTAACGACCCAAATGACCCAAATAAATTTTATTATAGGTCAGACCATTACAATTTTGCTAAAAATAAAATTCCAGTTATTTTCTATTTTACTGGTGTTCATGAAGATTATCACAAACCAACAGATGATGTAGAGAAAATACTTTTCGAAAAATATAATAAAATTGTGAAATTAGTATTTAATACCGTGTGGTCTTTAAGTAACAGAAACGAAAAAATTGTTGTCGATAGTAACAAGCAGTAAGAATATTTCGATATTTTCAAGAAATCTTAAAAGAAATAGCAAAAAAAATAACATTAACCAAATAAAAAGTATAAGTAATTCATTTTTAAGTCCAAAACAAAAAAATAATTTAAATTCTAATTTGTCATGCAGG
>JANOMP010000060.1:0-12631 GCA_031420365.1 Cytophagaceae bacterium | reverse complement strand
GGAGTCAGAACTATTTTGTATTTTCACGTAGCGATATTTTACACCCATTTGGGTGATGTTTGACAACATAAATATAGCTATAAATGCCTGAATATCAATGGTATTCGGGCATTATTTTTTGATTATTTGCGGATTTTAGGTAACACCTCATGTGAAACCAGAATTAAATAATATTTACAAAAACTAGGAAACGGTACAGTTTTTGAATCATTTATCTTTAAATAAAAAAAATATATTGTTAGAATAGAGGCACAATCATAATATTATAAGTTTGTATTTTCTATTTTTGCACCCTATTTGTTAATAAATAATAATTTAAGACGCCATTTTCAATGATACTTACATATTTAAAAAACATTGTCTTTTCTATTTGTTTTTTGTTTTTGACAATAAGTGCTTTTTCTCAAAGAGATTTAATAATTACTCAAGCGGGTGAAGAGATTCGTTGTAAAATTTTAGACGAAACACCAACTAGATTTATATATGCTTATATTGGGCCAAAGGACAAAGTATTAAGAAATGAAATATTTAAAAATCTTGTTGAATCTTTTAAATACAGCCATTATAATACTGATTTGTTGAAGAATGACAAATTAGCTGCAAAACCTTCAATTTCTACTGCCTCACCTAGAATTGATACTAGAAAGTCTGAAACGAAATCTCCTCCAAAAAGGGATGTAAAGAGAAATGAAGAAGATGACAAGTCTAAAGAAATAAAGATTGTTCCACAAAATGAAAAAAATACTTCCAAAATTGAGAATAAGGAAAATGCTTCCAAAATGAATTCTTCAAGTGTCCCAACAAAAGAAACTAAGAAAGAAAAGGATGTAAAGAAAGAGATTGAAAAAGAGGCAAATGCAGAAAGTAAAAATTTGGAAAAGGATAGCTTAATTTTAAATACAGTTTTGGATAAGCCTATGGTTCTTCCAAAAGAGAATTCTAAAGTAACAGAAGTAATTAAAGAAAGTGTAAAACAAGAAGCGAGAAATGACGATGAATCTAAAAATGGAGATATAAAATCTGAATCAGAAAAAGAAATTTCTAAAAAAGATCTTTCTCCTTTAGCTGATCCAGAAATCAAATCAGAGTTTAAAAACTTTATGAAATTTAGGGTAGGCGTAAAAGGTGGATTAGGAAATATAATTCAAAAAAATACAGATGTCAGCCCATTTGGACTTTTTAAAGAGAAACTTCAAAGAGGTTGGATGTTTGGAGTTGATGCAGCTTTTTTTGTTAATGATCATTTTGGATTTGGAGCTACCTATACTAATTTTCAAGCTAGCAATTCAAGTAAAAAGTTGGATTATCAAAATCTTTTTAATGGGGAAGCTATTAAAGATGGGGAATTAGACGCTAAGGTTTCTCATAAGTTTGTCGGCCCTACATTCTTATACCGAAAAGCCATTGATTTTAAAACTTTTGCTGTTTTAACTTTAAGCCCAGGAATGCATTTGTATACTGACAAAGGGATAACAAATGCAGCAAATTATAAATTTAATGGCCAAGCTTATGGGGCAGCTGCGACTTTAGGCTTAGATTTCTTATTAGGGAATGACATATTTGGTAGAGATATTATTTTAAGTTTAGAGGGGGGATATAATTATGGACAAATTGCAACTTTAAACAAAGGAGATAATCTGGGTAAAATAACTCTTCCAAGTCCAATTAATTTGAACCGATTAGATTTTACCATTGGCCTTAGGTTTACAAGGTTTCCCATGTATCTAAGATAATTTTTTTTGAGTTTTAATAGTATTAAACTTTTTAGAATTGCCAAAGCGTATTCTTTTTGCAAACAAAAAAAATCTATTTTGTGAAAGAGTACTTAATCTGCCATATTATTCATCTATTTAATTTATTTTCGTAAATTTCTAACTGGATTTTTTTTGAACCACTTTCACTTAAACCATTTGTAAGTATTGATAAATGTAAGACCAAGTATTGTTATCATTGAAAACGGAAAAATTTTATGTTTGAAATACGTTTATAATGGTACAATAGTCTATAATCTGCCTGGCGGAAATCTAGATTTTGGTGAAAATATTAAAGATGCACTTCGTCGAGAAATGATTGAAGAGCTTAATCTTGAGGTAGAAGTTTCAAAATTATTATTTGTTGGAGAAGTTCATCATAATAAAAGGGTTACAATGCATTTTATTTTTGAAGGAAGAATTGAAAAAGGTAATGCTAAAATAAATCATTTACAAACCTCTGCAATTGAAGCTAGTTGGCTAGAGATGAATAATTTAAATAATATTAATTTATATCCAAATGTAAAAGAAAAGCTTTTGATTTGGCATAAAAAATTAGCAGACTGTCCAGTTTATTTGGGGGAAATTGTTCAAAAATGGTTTTAAAATCGCTTTATAAATACTTCATATACGTATCTAAATCTTTATCCCCTCTACCGGAAAGCCCTATCACTATTTTGTCAGATGGCTTGGTTTCTAAATAATTTAGCACAGCTAATGCATGAGAGGACTCTATAGCTGGTATTATTCCTTCCAGTTTTGTAAGTTCAAAGCCTGCCGCTATAGATTCTTCATCAGTAATTCCATAAAAAGTCGCTCTTTTTGATTCCCATAAATGAGCATGAAGTGGTCCAATTCCAGGATAATCTAAACCAGCCGAAATTGAATGGGGTTCAACAACCTGGCCATCAAAAGTTTGCATTAGTAGGCTTTTGCTTCCGTGTAGAATTCCCGGCTTTCCTAAAAAAGTAGTAGCGGCAGATTTTCCAGATTTAATACCATGTCCAGCTGCTTCTGCAGCAATAATTTTAACGGAAGGCTCGTCTAAGAAGTGAAAAAATGTTCCAGCGGCATTTGAGCCACCACCCACACAAGCAATAACAAAGTCAGGATTTCCTTTTCCTGTTTTTTCAAACAGCTGGCTTTTTATTTCTTTTGAAATCACTGATTGAAATCTAGCAACCATGTCAGGGTAGGGGTGAGGGCCAACTACAGAGCCAATAATATAATGTGTATCTAAAGGATTGTTGATCCAATGTCTCATAGCTTCGTTGGTAGCATCTTTCAAGGTTTTCGATCCGCTTTTAGCGGGTCTAACCTCGGCTCCAAGCATTTTCATTCGTGCCACATTGGGTGCTTGGCGTTTAATATCTATTTCCCCCATATAAACAATACATTCCAAACCCATCAAAGCACATACCGTAGCTGTGGCTACACCATGTTGTCCGGCGCCTGTTTCAGCTACAATTTTTTGTTTTCCTAGTTTTTTTGCTAGTAATATTTGTCCAATTGTATTATTAACCTTATGAGCCCCTGTATGGCATAAATCTTCGCGTTTTAAATAAATTTCAGCATTATATTTTTCAGAAAGTCGCTCAGCCAAGAACAACGGAGTGGGTCTTCCTACATAATCTTTTAAAAGTTTATTAAACTCCTCCTGAAAATTATCTTCATATATGATAGATAAATAATTATTTTTTAGTTCTTCAATATTCGGATACAGCATTTCTGGAATGAAGGCTCCGCCAAAATTGCCGTAATATCCTCTTTCGTCAACCGAAAAATCCGAAATTTCCTTTGTATTGTTCATATAGATCTAATTTTTTGAAATAATAATTTTAAATTTGATATATCCTTTAATCCAGGAATAATCTCGAATTTACTGTTTACATCTAAGCCCGAAATATTTAATTCTTTTAATTCAATTAAATCTTCAATGTTTTCAATTGCTATTCCTCCAGCTAAAAGAAAAGGAATTTTTTGATTATAATTTTTTAAAATACTCCAATCAAACTTAAATCCGTTTCCACCGTGTTCTTTTCCTTTGGTATCGAATAAAAAAAAATCAACCGATTTTTCATATTTAACAGTTTGTTTAAACGAAAAGGTTTTGTCAATTCCAAAAGCTTTTATAACACCAATGCCTTTTGATTTTATTTTTTGACAAAAATCTGGAGATTCACTACCATGTAGTTGAACAAAGTCTAAATTAAATTCAGAAACATATTCTAAAATGTTTTCGAAAGTTTCATCTACAAAGACACCCGTTTTTTTTATGGTTTTAGGAAGATTTAGGATTTCTTTTGAATTTTTAAATATTAAAACATTTCGAGGAGATTTATTGTAAAAAATGAAACCCATAAAGTCAGGTTTCAGAGCGGCTAAATCCAAAATATTTTGGTTTTCCCTCATTCCACATACTTTTATTTTTAAAGATTTCATTTGCTTATTTCATTAAAAAATGCGTCCATTTTTTTTTCATCCAATTTGCCATTTGTTCTTACCCCATTCCAAAGGTCTAATCCAAATGGTTTCACAAAATCTATTGCTAATTTGGCTTCTTCTAGGCTACTGATACAACATGTTTTAACTCTAGGTTTTGTCATAAAATAGATTTTTGAAAAGCTAAAGATTAGTTTATAATAATTTTATAAACTCTTCTAAACTTTTACCAGGGTTAGTTGTTTTCATAAAAGTTTCTCCCATTAGAAAACCGCTATAGCCAATTTTTTTAAGGTCTTTTACTGTATTTGGATTGCTAATACAGCTTTCTGATATTTTTACCTTGTCATTGGGGATAAATTCAAAAAGCTGAATGGACGCATCTACATTATTTTCTGCAAAGTTTTTTAAATTTCTATTATTTACACCTACGATGTCCACATATTTCATAGGAGATTTTTCTATTTCTGATTTATCATGTACTTCTAATAGTACTTCTAAATTTAATTCATGTGCTTTTTTGCTAAATTTTTCTATTTGTTTAGGTTCTAAATTTGCTGCAATTAATAAAATTACATCTGCACCCCATGCTTTTGCTTCGTAGATTTGATACAAGTCAATTATGAAGTCTTTTCTAAGTAGAGGGGTATTTGGATTGTTTTTCCTAGCTAAAATCAAGTCTTCTTTAAAACCTCCAAAAAATATTTCGTCTGTTAAAATACTAATGCCCACTGCTCCTGCTTCACTGTAGGCTTTCGTGGTTTCTATAATTCTTGCTCCCGAGTTAATATCTCCTTTAGATGGTGATTTTCTTTTGAATTCTGAGATTATTCCTGATGAATTCTCATTTGTTAATGCCTTTGCCAACGAAAGTGTTTCTCTTTTAAAAAAGTCAAATTTCATTAAATCATTCAAAGAAATGTTCTCTTTTGCTCGAGCAACTTCAATTTTTTTGTTTTCAATAATAGTTTCGAGAATATTCACTGAATTCAGGGAAAGGTTAAATTTATTAATATTTTTTCTAAAAGTACTCTTTAATTTAAAGTCTTAATGATGTTGTATCTCAATTTGTTTTGCTTGAGGATTGTTCTTTTATGTAGGATCAACAAAATAATTAAGAATAATGCTTTAATTTTTTTACAAATATAATGCAACCTTTATATATTTAAATTGCATCTTTAAGATGTAAGCAAAATTTATGATAAATTTTTTACCACTATATAATTCAGAATATGATTTGGTTAAAGCTCTTGTTCGAAAAGAGAATAGGGCCTATCAATTATTTTATGATCGCTTTTCTGGAAAGTTGTTGGCTATTTGTTCAAGATATATTTCAGATAGAATGGCGGCAGAAGATGTAATGGTGGAAGGAGTAATGAAAGTGTTTGAAAAAGTAGAGCAGTTTAGTTTTAGTGGAAGTTTTGAAGGTTGGGTTAAAAGATTAATTGTAAATGAGGCTTTAATGTTTTTGAGAGGCAAAAAATTGTTTGATGTGGACATTTCTCAAGCTAGTGAAATAAGCCAAAATATAGATTTTGATACAGATTTTGAAGTAGAAGCATTGGTTGATATGATAAATGAACTACCAATTGGATATAGAACGGTTTTTAATCTTTATGCAATAGAAGGGTATAGTCATGCTGAGATAGCTGGAATGTTGGGAATTTCAGATGGAACTTCTAAATCTCAATTGAGTAGAGCCAGAATGATTTTACAAGAGAAGTTAAAAAAAAAGGAATTCAGTAATTCAATTTTTTGAAATATGGATAAGTTAGATAAATTTTTTAAAGAGAGATTAAAGGAACTCGAAATAGCGCCGTCTGAGCGTGCCAGAAGTCTATTTTTAGAAAAAATAGAGGAAAAAAATAAAAGAAAATTTTTTGTTTTTTCAAAAACGAAAAGATTGTTTTTTGGAGCTGCAGCTGCGATGTTATTGTTCGGTTTTGTTGGTTTCCATTTTTATCTATCACCAGTAAAAAATAAATTTTCGGGAAATAAGGAAAAGAGTGATGGTAATAAGAATTCAATAGTTAATGCTATGAAAGTGGAAGCAAAACTTGCTCTTGAATCGAAGTTTTCCAATATGGAAGTGACTTCAAAAACTCCCCTCAATCAGATTAATTTAGAGACTACTGTAAAATATGAAGACTTTAAGGTTGTAGATAATAGTACTTTAGCTCAAAATATTCCAACCATTTTTGATGAAATTACAAATCAAGATGTAATAATTGACGAAAGAAAGTCTAGTGTTATATCTACTTTAAAATCAAAAGATTATTTACCTAAGAATGCTTTTTCTGAGACCATCGTTTATATTTCTCCTATGCAAGAGGAAGAAATAGAGGCTGTTACGCTATCTTCTGAAATTAAAACAAATGAAATCGTGGAAGGTATTAATTCTGATAATGATAGTTCAGATAAAACTCTTTTTGCAAAAATTTTGGATGAAATAAGGCATATTAAAAACGGAGAAAAAGTAGAATTTAATAAATTGGGCCTTAAGCCTGTAGATGAGCTTTCACTAAATCAAGAGGGTTTTATTGCTTCTGAAACAAGGCAAATTAAAGAAACTTATTCTTGGATTAAATCAAAAATTACAAACAATTAAATATCAATTATGAAAAAGTTAATTCTCATTGCATTACTTATAAATGCAAGTTTAGCTACTGCTATGACCACTCCTGATACAACGATCATAGAGTTTAGTGACAAAGCCTCTAAAAACAGGGTAAAAGTGATTTCAAATAACAACAAGACCTTTGAAATACCTAAAGTATTAAATCTAGATAATGTACTGAAAGCCATTGGAGTAGATTCAACTGAAAGAGAAAGAGCTTTTGTGATGGTAACAAATGGAGGAAAAAATAGAGACACAATTTTAGTGATTTCGAGAGAGGGACAAAGAATAAAAATTGTTACTAAAGAAGATAATTCTTTAAAAAGGGATACGCTTATTAAAAGAGATAGCCAACAAGAGGAAATTGAAAGCGTTAAAGAAAATAATGATATGGACGATGGAAATGATAAAAAAAGTTTTTCTATAGGAAAAAAAGATAAAAAATTCTTTTCGAGAAGTGATTTTGGAATCTATATTGGATTAAATAACTTTATTAATAGTAGTCCTTCATCCCCAAATCAGGAGTATAAATTAAGAACTTTTCAGTCGAGATTTGTAGCCTTATCGCTTAGAAAGAATGCGACACTTATTAAAGGCAAGAAAGTAGATTTAGCCTTTAGCTATGGACCAGAAATTGTCTGGTATAACCTTATGCTTCAAAATAGCAATTTGACTACTTTTTTTAGAGACCAAGTTGTTTTTTCTAAAAATCCAAGTCCAACTGAAAAAAGCAAATTGGTGGTGCCAGTTATTAATCTTCCAGTGATGTTGAATTTTGGTTTTAAAGAAGATAAATTTAAAATTGGATTTGGTGGATATGTGGGATATAGAATAGGAGGTTATACAAAAGAAAAATTTGCGTCAGGAGGAAAATCAAAAGCAAAAGGCGATTATGGATTAACGGATATACCTTATGGCTTAACTACGGAATTTGGCAAGAAGAATGGACTTACAATATTTGCTAGATATGATTTAAATAAGATGTTTAAAGCTAATCAGTATAATGCCAATGATTTACAAGTATTTAGTGTAGGTTTTAGATTGTGAAAGTTTCATATTTTTTAAATACTTTAAGTATTTGAAAAATTTCTATTTATAAGTAATAAAAAAAAATAATAGTATGCTTGCATACTGTTATTTTTTTTTATTACTTTGCAATTAGTATGCTTGCATACTAATTTTGATTTATAATTTAAAGCAACATAATATGTCAACCGTAGTAGAAAAATCGTCATTAAAAGGTGGAGAGTTTTTGATTAAAGAAACTCAAGCACACTCAGTATTTATACCAGAAGAGTTTAATGAAGAGCAACAAATGATTGCTGATACATGTAGAGATTTTTTAAGAACCGAAGTGCATCCAATTCTTGATGAGATTGATTATGCGAAATCTCCTGATTTAATTTCGTCTTTGATGGATAAGGCGGGCGAACTTGGGTTACTAGGTACGGCTGTGCCAGAAGAATACGGTGGATTTGGAATGAGTTTTAATACTTCTATGTTAGTCGCTGAGACCTTAGGAGCGGGTCATTCTTTTTCTGTAGCTCAATCGGCTCATACTGGTATTGGCACTTTACCAATTTTGTATTATGGAAATGAAGAGCAAAAACAAAAATATCTTCCGAATCTGGCTTCAGGTGTGTGGAAAGCCGCATATTGTTTAACAGAGCCTGATTCAGGCTCCGATGCAAACGGAGCTAAATCTAAAGCCGAGTTAACAGTAGACGGAAAACATTATGTTATTAATGGTCAAAAGATGTGGATTACTAATGGAGGGTTTGCTCAAATTTTCATAGTTTTTGCTAAAATTGGAGACGATAAAAACTTAACAGCTTTTATTGTTGAGAAAAATTTTGGAGGTATTACAATGAATGAACCTGAAAAAAAACTTGGTATTAAAGGTTCGGACACACGTCAAGTGTTTTTTAATGATTGTTTGGTTCCAGTTGAAAACATGTTGTCAGATCGTGAAAATGGATTCAAAATAGCAGTTAATATTTTAAATATTGGCCGAATTAAATTGGGTATTGCTGCAGTGGGTGGATCGAAAGGAATATTAGGCCATTCTATACAGTACGCCAATGAAAGAAAACAATTTGGGATTTCGATTGGCAGATTTGGTGCCATAAAACATAAGTTAGCTGAAATGGCAATTAAAATATACGCCTGTGAATCAGCATGTTATAGAGCTGGACAAAATATTGATGATTTAATTGAGTCTTTCAAAGCACAAGGGGTAGAAGACGCGGCTGCAAAGTTGAAAGCTTTAGAGCAATATGCTATAGAATGTGCTATTTTGAAAGTTCATGGTTCAGAAGTATTAGATTTTAATGCTGATGAAGGTGTTCAGATTTATGGTGGTATGGGCTATTCTGCGGATGCTCCAATGGAAAGAGCATATAGAGATTCAAGAATAAATAGGATTTTTGAAGGTACAAATGAAATCAACAGAATGTTGATATTGGATATGTATTTGAAAAGAGCAATGAAAGGCGAGTTGGACTTAATGGGTCCAGCATCAAGTGTTGCAAAAGAAATCATGGCTATTCCTGATTTTAAAAGTTCTGATGATGAAGCTGTATTTGCCGCAGAGAAAAAAGTTTTGAAGAATTTGAAGAAAGCTGCTTTAATGATTGCAGGGGCTGCAGTTCAAAAATTCATGATGAAACTTTCTCATGAGCAAGAAATTTTAATGAATGTAGCAGATATGATAACAGAAATATATGTTGCAGAATCAACATTACTTCGTGTTGAAAAACTAATTGGAATTAAAGGGGAAGTCGCTATGGCTTTACAAAGAGATATTGCGATCGTTTATTTACATCATTCAGTGGCAATATGTCAGAATGCTGGTAAAGAAGCAATTCAATCTTTTGCTGAAGGAGACGAACTTAGAGTAATGCTAATGGGATTAAAAAGATTCACAAAAATTGAACCGTTTAATACAAAAGATGCTCGAAGAAGATTGGCTGATGAACTATTGGAAGAAAATAAATATACATTTTAATATAATTAGTTTTGGTGGAATGACAATTTTCCAATCAATTTAAAGAGTTTTGGCTTAGAATCAACAATTGAAAACCAACAAACCGGCCTTAATATTTAGGGTCGGTTTTCCTATTTTATTTTGGGTTTGAAATTATTTGAAATCTACTGGCATCCGACTAAATTTAAAATTGATTAAAAATTCTTATCAAATGACTATTCAATCGGGTCGCCGAATCGGGACCATTTTTCTGGTTTTTAAAAAGACCCCCTCAGTTTTATTCTTTGTGTGTCCTGCGGACGGCTTTACTTTTCCGCGTCGACGGGTCGTTCGAAAAAGCCGAAATGTCCAAGCAAAAAAACATTCACAAATCGGTACGCAGAATCGAATAAACCGGAAGGGCGTTTCCCTTTAAAATTTGAATATTAGCTATTTAAGATTTGATATTAATTCTCCACATCAAATTTTCAAAATGGTCACGATTCGTCACGATTTTGTGATTATAGGAATTTATTTTGTTTTTATTTTTTCTCGGACGCCAGTATTTAAAATCTAAATCCTCTTAAAAACTCTTCGGTGTTCATTCTTTTTTTTCCTTCTAGTTGTAGTTGTTGGATAGATACATAGCTATCAGAAGTTTTTAATACAAAATATTTTTTTTGATCAGAAAAAACTTCTAATTCGATATTTTCGTTTGAAAAACTAAAAGTTGTTAGTGGAATGTTTTTTATGTCATTTATAATTTCTACTTGAAATATCTTTATTTGCCTTTCACCTAACATAGTCCACGCCGCTGGGAAGGGGCTAAGACCTCTTATAAAATTGTAAATTGTTAAAGAATCTTTTGACCAGTCTATCCTACAAGTTTCTTTAAAGATTTTAGGTGCAGGTTTTAATAAATCTGAAAAATTTTGTTCAATTTTGGGGAATTGACCAGAAGAAATAGCATTTACTGTTTTTACCACCAAGGCACCACCCATCCACATCATTTTGTCGTGCAGGTCTCCAGCCGTTTCGTTTAATCCAATTGCAATCTTTTCTGAATAGATTATTTTTCCTGTATCAATTTCTTCTTCAATAAAGAAAGTAGTAATTCCAGTTTCTCTTTCTCCATTTATGATGGCCCAGTTTATTGGTGCTGCGCCCCTATATTGAGGTAGCAACGATCCGTGAAGATTTATAGTGCCAAGCTTCGGCATTGCCCAAACTTCTTTGGGTAACATCCTAAATGCTACTACCACTTGAAAATCAGCTTTATAGCTAGCTAATATTTCTAAAAACTCTTTATTTTTTAGTTTTTCAGGCTGTAAAACGGGAATACTATGAGCTAAAGCAAATTTTTTAACTGGCGATTCTCTTAATTTTTGACCTCTTCCAACCGGTTTATCGGGTGCAGTAATTACTGCAACAACATTTTTAACGTTTTCAACTAAGCGTTGTAAACTTGCCACAGCGAAGTCTGGTGTACCCATGAACACTATTCTCATTGTTTGGAATTTTATATGAGAAAAATTAACGCATCCTATCCGCGTCTTTTACCAGCTTTTCGTCTTTTCTGATAAATCTATTTGCAAGCCAATTAGAGGCTAAAGCAATAAATGCAGCGTATATACCTAAATAATAACCACTTTCTTGGCCTGTACCAGCTATTTTGATTGCGTCATTTTGAATATGATAAACCGAAGCAGCTAAAGTAACGCCAATCAGTAGAGAATTTAATGCTACTAATAGCATTTGTCTTATTCGGTTTTTATATTGAAAAATAGTAAAAATGGTCAAAATCAATGCTAAAGCCGCTGCAGTAGCGATATAATAAATTGGTTTTTCTAAAACAACAAGAGCGCCTTTTGTATGAAGAAAATGATATGCATTTACGACAATTTTTTCATTAGAGCCAAATGTTTTTACAAACGAATTGGTGGCCAAAAAAGTTGCCATAGCTAGAGATGTAATTAACAATAATATCGATTGAACACGTTGCAGCATTATAAAAATTTAAATAATCGTAAATTTAACAGATAGAAATTGAATTTTAACAAAAGAAATTATTTAATGTGTTAATTGATTGATGATATCTAAATATTCTGGATAATCGGTAATAAGCACATCTCTATTTGCCATTTCGAAATCTTGAAAGTCAAATCCAGGAGCTACGGTACAACCAACTAATGAAAATCCTTGCTTATTAATTATTCTGCTTCCAAACCAACAGCCAGCTGCTACTACTGCTTGAAAAACCTAGTTGTTTTCTGGATTATTGCCTAAACAAATTCTGTGCATTTGATTTTTTTTTATCTATTAATGCGAATTAAGGGTTGAAACTGTTCATAAAAAAGCTATAAAATGTGGAGAAAAAAGGGGATAAATGTTAGGTTAAGTGCCTTTTAATCAGTATATATACAGTATTACCAAACACTAGCAAACATACATGATTAATCAGAATACTCAGACAATATTAGTGAAAATTTACTTACTTGTTTGTGAAAAATTTGAATCCGAGTTGCAATTTCATTGTCAAAGGTTTTCAAATAATAAACACCAATCTTTACTCACCAATCTTTACTCACCAATTTTTACTCACCAATCTTTACTGACCAAGAAGTTATTACAATTTATCTCTTTTGTGTTCATGTTGAAAAACGTTTTAACATAAAAGATATGCACCAATTTACCAAATCTTATTATGCTGATTGGTTTCCAAAACTTCATTCATAATGTTGCTTTTAATTCAAGAATCATCAATTTGGCTTATGTATCACATTTGCTTTCTGAATCTTTGATGAAAGAGGTTATCCCAAAAGACTCTTCTGATAAATTTAGTCTTTTAGATTCAAT
>JANOMP010000059.1:0-11240 GCA_031420365.1 Cytophagaceae bacterium | reverse complement strand
TTCATTTGCTTTTCCATTATTTCTTCTTTTTGGTATCCTTCAATACTTTTTTCTCATCACCTTCCAATTTTCGTTGTAGCTTTTTCACATCTTCGGCAGCAGGTAAGTTTTCGGGTACTATGCCTCTTTTTGTAAGCATTTCTCTTACAGCTACATTATTGTCAATGTGTTCTTTTTCTATTTTGGTTTGCCCTTTCAGGTCTTTGCTTTGCACATTTAGCCCTGTCATTTCAGCGGCAAGGTCTTTTGCTTTAATGCTAATGGTTGGTAAAAAATCGGCAACTGGTCTGGTTTCAGGCACACCCATTTTGCGTTTCAGCATTTGGGTGTTTAGTCTAAATAAAGCCTGGTCGCCTTTGCTTCTTATAGTTGCAAAACCTTGTCCATCTACGCCACGTTCGTACAATATTCCTGATAATTGTTTTTCGGTGTGGCTTAGTTTTTCTCTGGCTTTTACTCTTTCATATTCTAATAATCGTTGCTCTACCAATTCTGCCCTTCGGGTTTGTACAGCAAAATAGTTTTGTGCAAAAGCAATTTCTTCTTTGCGGCTATCGCCATTTTGTGCTACCAAATAGCAAGCATATCTTGTTAGTAGAATATCCTCTATTTCTTTTTCAGCACCTTTTGGCATTGGTATCGTTTTCCTGATGTCAGGAAAATGATAGGCTACTTCTTCTCCAACATTTTTGCAGGCATCTTTTGCCTTTTGAATTACCTTTTCAAAGTTCTCCCATTTGCTATAGCCTAATAAATCTTGTAATTCTCTTGCACTTCAACACTCCACACCTTCCAATTCGGCTGCTGCTGCTTCAAATTGGGCAAACAGTTGTTTTATTTCTTCTGATTTCATACTATCTATATTAAAAAGGAGTTGAAATATTTAATTCCTTGCAAAATTTCGCAATCGTTTCATCGGTACTTTTCATTGTTGTTTCCAATGCTTTTAATTCTTTAGCTATCGCATCAATGTCTATACTTTCTTCTGCTTCAAACGTATCTACATACCTTGGTATATTCAGGTTGTAATCGTTTTTAGCAATTTCCTCCAAGGTTGCTTTCTTGCTGTATTTTGGTAATTCCGTTCTGTTGCGGTACGTATCAATAATTAAATCAATGTCTTTGGCTCTTAACACATTTTGTGTTTTTACCTTTTCGTAATTGTCGCTACCGCTTGCATCAATAAATAAAATATCATCAGGGTTTTCTCTACATTTTTTGAAAACCATAATACAAGTTGGAATACTTGTGCCGTAAAATATATTGGCTGGTAAGCCAATTACCGCATCTAAAAAGTTTTTGTTTTCTATCAAATACCTGCGTATGTGTTGCTCTGCACCACCGCGAAACAAAGCACCGTGGGGCAATACTATAGCCATTGTTCCATTGTCTGCCAAATGATAAATCCATATGTTGCACAAAAGCAAAGTCAGCTTTGCTACTTGGTGCAAGTCTTCCGTATTGACTAAACCTATCGTCACTTGTAAACAATGGGTTGGCACTCCATTGAGCTGAAAATGGCGGATTGGCTACAATGGCTTCAAATTGCAAGTCTATATGTTGTGGATGTTCTAAGGTATCTTCTTGTTTAATGTCAAATTTGCGGTAATGCACACCATGCAATATCATGTTCATCCTACAAAGATTGTATGTGGTACGGTTCATTTCCTGTCCATAAAACATGCCTACATCTTTTACTTGTCGAGCAATTCGTAATAATAAAGACCCTGAACCTGATGTTGGGTCATAAGCAGATTTAATTTTTGTTTTTCCTGTAGTTACAATCATTGCCAATATAGTACTAACCTGCTGCGGAGTGTAAAACTCACCTGCTTTTTTTCCTGCTCCGCTGGCAAATTGTCCAATAAGGTATTCGTAAGCATCACCCAAAACATCTAATTCGGTATGCTCCAATTTGAAATCAATTTTATCCAGGTGCGTTAGCACTTTAGCAATTATTGCATTTCTTGCTTCGGGTGTTTTACCCAATTTTGAACTGTTCAAATCCATATCCTCAAAAAGATTATCAAAATCTTCTTCACTGTCGGTACCCATTGTACTCAACTGGATATTTATCAATATTTTTTGTAGATCTTCTAATATGAAATTGGTTTTGCTTTCATCAAATTTATCAACATCATCTTCATTGTCACCTTTGCCCCGTTTGGCAACTTCTGTAAATAATTCCCCAGGGCTTAAAAAGTAGCCCAACTTTTCAAGTGCTTCTTCTTTTATAGCTTCAATAAATTCTTTTCCGTTTTCTGTCTTTGGTGTTATGTCTCTAAACTTAATGTTGTCTTGTTTCAATATTTCGTCAGCGAAAATGTTCATTTTTTCGCTTAGGTATTTATAGAAAATGAAACCCAAAATGTAGTCACGAAATTCGTCTGCATTCATTTTGCCACGTAGCGTATTGGCAATGTTCCAAAGTTGGGCTTCTAATACTTTTTTATAATCTTCACTCATTGAGTTTGTCTTTATTTTTTAGGTTGCTAAGGTACAATTTGGTTATTGTCAAAAGTTGCGGTCAAGTTGTCCATTGTCCACTGGTCGGGTGGTGGGTGGGCTTTGGGTGCTGTTGCATTTATATTTTGTCGCCCGATGTCAGCACAAATGTTTGATGTTAGCACGTCCCCCAGCCTTGCAGCATTAAAGTATTCCCGATGTTTTGTGGGGCTAATTTAGACAATAATAGTTTGCTCTACAAAATGTTGGGAATAAATTCCTTGGACGAATTCTATGCGATGTTTATTGGGGGAGCTTAAATATCAGCACAAACTAACGTATAATGATTTAAATAAAAATTAATTGGGTCCGGCAGAATAATATAATTGTTTAGAATTTAAAATTGTATTAAGGAGACTCCTTTAGTTTACTTTTTATTACAAAATACTACAAAATCGTAATGCTTCATAAATTACCAAAATATGTCCTCAACGTAGTTTAGGATACGATTCTGAAAAATTTTTAAAATTTATTCGGACTATATTTTTGGTATTTCTCCTCATTAAAATATTTCAAAAAAGCTTCTTGAGTTTAATTAAAAATTATTCTCTTCTCGAAAATTTCATGTTTATCTATTAATCGCCACTCTAAAGGCTTCAAATTTTTGATATTTAGGTTACCAATTCTTTTTCTTAACAAAAAAGTAACTTCATAGCCTAATTTATAGCACATTCTTCTAATTTGACGATTAAGACCTTGTATCAATATTATCTTAAAAGTGATATTGTCAACGCGATTAATCATGCATGGGAGCGTATTCTTGCCCATTATTTCAATGCCATTTGCCATCTTATCTAGAAATTCGTTGTCAAATGGTCTGTTAACTTTTACAACATATTCTTTTTCAGTTTTATTTTCATTTCTTAAAATTCTATCATAAAGTCGACCATCGTTTGAAAGAAGTAGAAGTCCTTCAGAATCTTTATCGAGTCTACCAATAGGAAAAACATCATCAAATGGCAGAATTGAAGCTAGATTATCGTTTATTTTTTTATTTAATGTGGTTTCAATGCCTCTCGGCTTATAAAACGCAATAGTTGTAAAAACTTTGGATTTTTGTAGAATTACATTTTGGTAAATTATTTCATCTTCAGGCTCAATTTTGACATTTGAACAAGTTTGATTTCCATTTACCCATATTTTTTTATTTAATAAAAGAGTTTGAACTTCTTTATTTGAAATTCTAAGTTTCCTTACTAAAAAATATTGAAGTTTATTTCTAAAACTCACTTAACATCAATTTTCCCAAATGCATCTTTTAAAACCACCTCAGCCATTTTTCGCTGTGGAGTAAAGCTATCTTTATGTTTTGGATTTTCAGATAAGTTTGGAAACCATTTCCAAATAAAAGCGCCAGCAAAATAAGGTTGATTCCATACTTTTGTAAAAAAAACCTTATAGGCTTTGGCTTGTAGATTCTCATTATCAGGCAAGGAGAAATCTGTTTCCCATGGTTTTGCAGTACTATAATCACAGCTTCTATAGCCTATTTCTGTAAATAATATAGGTTTTTTATATTTATTAGCTAGTTCTACGATATTATCTAAATGACTTTTCCAACCTTTAATAAGTGTTTTTTCGTCTGGATCTTTTAGTTTAGATAAAGGAAAATAACCATCGATTCCTATATACTCCATTTGATTCCAAAATGGAACATCTTCAAAAGCATCCCAATTTTCGGCATATGTAAGCTTTCCTTTATATATTTTTCGAATGTCAATAATTATTTTATTCCAAAATTCAGGTCTTTGTTTCACATGATTTTGCATTTCAGTGGCTATACAAAACAGTTCTGCATGTTCCTCTTCAGATATTTTTGCGAATGCTAGGAGGTATCGGCTATAACTTTTTTCAAAAACTTGCCATTCTTGTTCTGTGTTAAAATTCAAATGTCCCGTAAACTCATTCCAGCCTAACCAAATATGAGGCTTAACCATTACTTTTAAGTCTTTATTATGGGCCATTTTAATACATTCTTTGGTGCCATTTGGAGTTTCTCCCCACCATTGATATCCATTCTTACTTAAATCAATTTTTTCTTCAAACCTTAATTCCGAACTATTTTTTGGAAGAAAAGAATAAGGCATTAAGGATATCCAATTTGAATTTGTATTTTTGATGGCCTGCATTGCCTCTATACCAATTTCTTGTTTTGGAGCAACAAATGACATTCCTTTCATTTTTTCACCTGTATAGATATAAGCTTCTTTTGTTCCTCGAAAAAAATAAATTCCGAAAAACAAAAACAATGTAAAGAAGGAAGTGAGTAATTTTGTTTTCATATACATTGAAAAAATGGAAGAACCACTCGAACAATCTCATAAATTTAATATCTGGAAAAGCCAAATCCAAAGCAATGGTTTAAAAATAAATAACATTGAGGAAGTTTACACCAGAAGACGATATAATGGGGAAGTGCTTTTTTCACTGCTAATGTTAGACGCAGAAACTCCAGAAGGCGATAAGATTCCACCTATTTGTTTTTTAAAAGGGGAAGTAGTTTGTGTTGCTATTGTCTTAATAGACAAAGAAACACATCAAAAATTCTTATTATTGGTAAAACAGAGAAGAATAGCGGAAGGAGATTATACTTTTGAGCATCCAGCTGGCATGGTTGACAATAATAAAACTCCATTAGAAATTGCTGTACAAGAAGTTAAAGAAGAAACTGGAATTATTGTAATTCCATCTGATTTAGTAGATCTTTCTCCAAGTAAAAGACTATTTCCAAGCACAGGCACAAGCGATGAGTGTATGTATTTATATTATTGTGAAATATTTCTTATTAGAAAAGAAATAGATGCCTTGGATGGTTTGGAAATGGGTACAATTTATGAACATGAACGAATAACAACCCATGTTTTTGATTTTGCAGAAGGCCATAATCTTATTAATAATACGAATGGTCTGCTCTTAAATTTTTTGTACTTAAATAGTGTAAAAGATTACGAAACAATGGCCAAATTAAGAAAATAGGTGACGATGATTAATACTTAATTTCATAAAATGAGAATTAAATAAAATGAAGCTTCCTGAATTAAGTAATACTGAAATTGCAAATTTTTTTAATAAGGGTTTGATTATAGAGGATTTAATAAATCAAATTAAAAAAGATTTGGGCATGTATGGTATTAACATTTTAATACCTCAAAACTCAATTATTTCATACTTAGATTTACTTAATAGTCTAGTCCC
This sequence comes from Cytophagaceae bacterium, assembly GCA_031420365.1. Taxonomy (GTDB): domain Bacteria; phylum Bacteroidota; class Bacteroidia; order Cytophagales; family Spirosomataceae; genus Leadbetterella. Next base: position 5,540 of record JANOMP010000059.1, on the reverse strand, counting down.
TTGTATCGAATTGTTGCTTAAAGAAGACAAGAACAGGCTTTTTTCAATTTTGTATAGAGTAGATATTTCAGAAAAAGAGCTTGAATATGCTGGTAAAGAATTGCCAGATTATAACGAAATAGAAATTGTAGCTCATCAAATCATAAAAAGAGAACTCAAAAAAGTTTTAATAAGGAAATACTATAAGCATACCTAGTTTTGATATAATATTTTTTTAAAATTATGCAATACTCATATTTAAAATCTTTTCTACAGCTTCTGGACTTATATCCTTCCGCTCTCCAAAAACAACTTTCCTATCGGTAAATCGTTTTTTAATTTCTTGAATAGTACTATTTCCAATGCCATATACCGATGCTTTAGTTGGAATACCTATAGATTCATAAAATTTAATAGTATTTTTTATTGCTTTCTCCACTAATTCATCATCCGATCCAGTTTCATTGCACACTCTTTTTGCAAATTGAATCATTTTGTCCTTTTTGTCTTCCAGTTTATACCGCATCAAATAAGGCAAAACCACTGCCAAAGATCTGGCATGATCTATACCATGCAATGCTGTGAGTTCATGACCAATTTGATGTGTTGCCCAATCAGTTGGTACTCCTACAGATAACAAGCCATTTAAAGCGGAAGTGGCCGCCCACATAAAATTAGACATTGCATCATAATCAGTTTTATCAGCCATTGCTTTTGGACTAATTTCAATTAATGTTCTAAGAATACCCTCGGCAAACTCATCTTGTATTTTGGCATTAACTGGATATGTCAAATATTGTTCCATAACGTGAGTAAATGTATCTGCAAGACCATTGGCAATTTGCTTTTCAGGTAAAGAGAAAGTTGTTTCCGGGTCTAAAATAGAAAATTTAGGATATAAAAGTGGACTCCCCATTCCATATTTTTCTTGCGTTGCTGCTTTTGAAATTACAGCACCACTATTCATTTCAGAACCAGTGGCCGGTAGGGTCAGAATAGCTCCGAATGGAGTGGCCAATTTATAACTGGCTTTACCTAAAACTATGTTTTCCCATTCGTTACCATTTAAAAATGGAATAGCAGCAGATATAAACTTAGTTCCGTCTAAAACAGAACCGCCTCCAACAGCCAAAAGGAAATCCACTCTTTCTAACCTTCCTAATTCTACGGCTTTCATTAAAGTTTCAAATGTAGGATTTACCTCAATTCCTCCAAATTCAATAATTTCGTAGCCCAAAAGAGCATTTTTTACTTGATCATAAACAGTATTTTTAAAAATACTGCCGCCACCATAAGTAATCATAACTTTGGCATTTTTAGGAATGTTTTTAGATAATAATCTAATGGTATCCTTACCGAAGATAATTTTTACTGGATTATAAAAACTGAAATTAGAAATCATTTGCTTAATTATTTGTCATTTAATTTTACAACACATTTATTGATTAAAAAATTTTTAATTTTAACAAAATATTTAGTTTATGAGCTATTGTACTTACTGTAAAACCCTTCCAAATGAAAATCACCATCGAATTTATCATGATTTTCATTATGGTTTTCCTATTGACGATGATAATGAGCTATTTGGAAGGCTCATTTTAGAAATTAATCAAGCAGGTTTGTCGTGGGACTTGATTTTGAAAAAGCAAGATAATTTCAGAAACGCTTTTGACAATTTTGAAATAGAAAAAATTGCAACCTATTCTAATAAAAAAGTGGAAGAATTGGTGTTGGATGCAGGAATAATTCGAAACAGACTTAAAATTAATGCAGTAATCTACAATGCAAAAGTTATAATTGAATTGCAAAAAGAGTTTAAAAGTTTTAAAAATTGGATAGAATTTCACCAACCAAAGTTAAAAGAAGAATGGGTTGAGTTATTTAAAAAAACATTTAAATTTACTGGTGGTGAGATAGTTAAGGAATTTTTAATGAGTACTGGATACTTAAACGGTGCTCATGACGATGATTGTGAAATATTAATCAAAATTAATAATGCTAAAAGCTGAAGTAAAAACGACAGAAAATACATTATCTGTTGATTTTTTTATTAATGGCATTGAAGATGAAACTCAAAAAAAAGATAATTTCGAATTAATCGGAATAATGAAAGAGGTAACACAAAAGGAACCCAAAATGTGGGGAGGTGCAATAGTTGGCTTTGGATCACACGAATACAATTATGAAAGTGGGGCAAAAGGAAGAACATTGAGAACTGGCTTTTCTGCTAAAAAAGACGCTTTGGCATTGTATATAAGTGCAATTGCAGAAACTAATTTAGATATTATTAAATAATTAGGCAAATTTAAAAATGGAAAATCGTGTCTTTATGTAAAAATGCTATCAGACATTGATATTTCTATTTTAAAAGAATTAATAAAAAGAGGTTTTGAAAGAAAACAATTTGGAGAGGTTTAGATAAATAAAATACAATAGTATTGTTTTCGACTTTGATCAAAAAAAGGAAACACGTCTGTTTCCTTTTTTTAATCCAAATAAAAGTTTATATCAAATAAAACATTATAAGCTTTACTCTAAATATATTTATTAAACAATAAATAAATTATATCAATTTCCAACCTTCACGATATTCTCTGGCTACAAATTGGTTTGCATCATCAAAATTCGTAATTTTCATATTTGGTCCATCCCAAAGTAATTTCTTACGACCATCAAAATCCATTCCAATTCCTGTAGTTTTTTTCTTTCCTAATGTATAACTTCTAATTGCTAAATTACCCATTAAAACAGTTTCTGTCAAAGGACCAGAGTAATCAAATGATGAAGTTAATGCTTTATGTTTAGATCCTCCAAAACCATCTTTTATTGCATCACACCAAGAAACATGGTGACCATATTCAGTTAATTTTTCATTAGGGTTTGATGTTTTAAAATCTTTAGACATTTCTAATACATCTCCGTTGTTTTTATACAACTTTGGTACAAGCCCATAGGTTCCACAAGTCATTATTCCTTTAGAACCCATAATCATTACACCGTTTGCACTACCATTTTCTCCAATAGAATCACTAGCAGGAATTAAATCTGGATGAAAAGGTCTAATTCCACCATCTGTCCAAATCATTTTAATGTCCTTTTTATTTTTCTTTGAGGCTGGAAACTTTAATTGAACATGAGATGAGGGAGGGCAACCATCTGGAATATTTTCTGGAGTCCAATCTTTCAAAAAAACTTGACCAACACTACACTCTACTTCGGTTGGATAACCAAGTTCAAGTACTCTAAAAGGTGGATCAATAAGGTGGCAACCCATGTCGCCTAATGCTCCTGTACCAAAATTCCACCAACCTCTCCATTTGAATGGATGATAAAGTGGATGATAATCTACATATTGTGCTGGGCCAATAAAAATATCCCAATTGGCTTTACTCATTGTGTCAGGCAAGGCTGTAGCCGCAGTAGGAGTTGGAATTCCTTGAGGCCAAACGGGACGATTGGTCCATACATAAACTGTATCAACAGTGCCTAAAAGGCCTTTTTTTTGCCATTCAATCATTTGTTGTTGGCCAGGATTTGATGCACCTTGATTTCCCATTTGGGAAACCATCTTATAATTCCTAGCTGCTTCGGTAAGCATCCTAGTTTCATAAATATTGTGTGCTAAAGGCTTTTGGACATATACGTGCTTTCCCATTTGCATGGCTGTCATTGCGGCTATTCCATGAACATGATCAGGTGTTGATATGGTTACTGCATCAATTTCTCCTTTCATTTGCTCAAACATTTGCCTAAAATCAGTGTACAATTTAGCTTTAGGCCATTTTTCTATTGCTCTTTTGCATTGACCAGGATCTACATCACATAAAGCAACAACATTTTCAGCACCATTGTTATAAGCATTATTAATATCTGACCATCCTTTTCCACCAGCACCAATGGCTGCCAAATTTAGTTTATCGCTTGGTGCAATAAATCCTTTGCCTAACACATGCCTAGGTACAATAAAAAATGAACCAGCGGCCATCATGCTTGACTTAATAAAATCTCTTCTGCCAGAATCTAATTTTTCTTTTTTCATAAATTTTAATATGATTGAATAGTTATTACAATATTACTATTAAAAGATGAATAGATAATTAATTCTTAAAATATTTTTTTAACATTTTCAAGCTCTTTGATTCTTTACCTTATAATATAGCCATACAAACCAAAAATTAACCAGATATAAATCACTTAAAAAAAATTCATTAGAAATTAATAAATTTGCGAATTGAATTGAAAATAATGGCAAAGAAAAAAAAAGAAAAACAAGAATTACCAAAAGTGCATAAAGATTTAGGGGGCTTTGATGTCACTATAAATTCTTTTGGAGAGATTCAAATGTCATATGATATTGGGAAAATTAATGCGTTTTTAAACAATCAAGTTGAAGACAAAAAACTTAAACATTTGAAAGAAGATGAAAAGTCATGAAATAGATTACAAAATTTTAGGAGAAGACATTCAAGTAGTAGAAATAGAGTTGGATCCAATGGAGACTGTTATTGCTGAAGCGGGTTCAATGCTTTATATGGAAGATGGTATTGTTTTTGAAACGAAAATGGGTGATGGTTCACAAGCCAACCAAAGCATTTTAGGGAAAATGTTTCAAGCAGGATCAAGAATCTTAATGGGTGAGTCGCTTTTTATGACACATTTCACAAATAGAGGTAATATAAAAAGGAAGGTAGCATTTGCTGCACCTTATCCAGGAACAATTAAAGCTGTGGATCTAGCTTCTATTAATCAGAATACTTTGATTGTTCAAAAAGATGCATTTTTATGTGCAGCAATGGGAACTAGCATTTCTATTCATTTTAATAAAAAGTTTGGTGCTGGTCTATTTGGAGGAGAAGGGTTTATTTTGGAAAAAATTCAAGGAGATGGATTAGTATTTATGCATTCTGGAGGTGTTGTAATTGAGAAAACGCTAAATAATGAGACATTAAGGTTGGATACAGGGTGTTTAGTTGCTTATGAGCCACAACTCAACTTTGATATACAAAGTGCTGGTGGCTTAAAATCAATGATTTTTGGGGGCGAAGGCATGTTTTTATCTACTTTAAGTGGGTCAGGTAAAGTTTGGATTCAATCATTACCTATTTCGAAATTGATACAAAGGTTATCGCCTTATGGTGCCAATTCAGGCAAAGAAAGCGGGTCGGTAATAGGTGGTCTTGGCAGAATGTTTGAAAGATAAAGTAAATAAATTCTTCCTTATTCTGCATTACTTTTTGAACATTTAATAGTTTATTATTTTCTAAATAAATTATATTTTAGTCTTATATTATTTCAAATCGCCCAAACAATATTTCTAACAATTAAACCCTTTGGATATGCAATTAACAATTACAAATCTCAATAAAACCTATGCAAACGGTGTACAAGCTCTTAAAGATGTTAACATTACAATAAATCAGGGGATGTTTGGTCTTCTTGGTCCAAATGGAGCCGGAAAATCATCCCTTATGCGTACCATCGCAACATTACAAGAACCAGATTCTGGGGAAATATTTCTTGGCGACATCAATGTACTTACCCAAAAGGACGAAATCAGAAAA
>JANOMP010000058.1:0-20866 GCA_031420365.1 Cytophagaceae bacterium | reverse complement strand
TTATCCTCTTTTTTTTCACATTTTATAACTTTTTTATGAACAGTTTCAACCCTTAATTCACATTATGAATGTGAGTCTACTCTTTTTGCCAAAATTTCATAATTGGCCACATAAATGATTTGGTTAACTAAAATGTTCATTATTCTCTATTTAATTTTTAAAAATATTATTTTAAAACCCATTTTTCTGAAAAAAATTATTACTTTAGCAGATCAATTCTAGTTAAAAAGGTCTTCATTAGGATAGGGTTAATTTTTATCCAAAATTCCGATTTTACTATTTGAAACTGAATAAAATTCAATCTTAAAATTAAAAATTATGAGCAAAAAAGGGGAATTAAACGCTTCTCGAAGATCTTTCATTAAAAATGGAGCAATTGCTTCTTCTTTTTTTATAGTTCCTAGACATGTTTTGGGAGGAAGCGGATTTACATCACCAAGTGACCAATTAAATTTAGCTGCAATAGGTGCTGGTGGAAAAGGTAAAAGTGATATAAAAAATGCATCAGTAAATGGCCGAGAAAGAGTAACTGCCTTATGTGATGTTGATTTTTCTGGTTCTGCAAAAGATTCTGTAAAAGCTTTCCCTAATGCAAAGCTATATGCTGATTATAGAGAAATGTTTGAAAAAGAAAAAGATATTGATGCCGTAACTATTTCCACTCCAGACCACGTGCACGGCCCAGCAGCTAAATTTGCAATGGAACGAGGTAAGCATGTATATGTGCAAAAACCAATGACACATAATATTAGAGAGGCTCGTTTGCTAACTGAAATGGCTAGAACAAACAAAATTGTAACCCAAATGGGCAATCAAGGTGGTTCTAATCCTTTATTATTAACTGTTCAAAAATGGATAGACTCTGGCAAACTTGGAAAAATTGGGAAAGTGCAAATATGGACCAATAGACCTATTTGGCCGCAAGGAAATGCAATGCCTACAGCCGATGATAGCTTAAAACCAAAAGATTTAAATTGGGATTTGTGGCTTGGGCCTAATGAATATAAAGCTTATACTCCAAATATGCATCCCTTCAATTGGCGTGGATGGTGGGATTATGGTACAGGAGCACTTGGTGATGTGGGTTGTCATTTAATTGATATCCCGTTTAGAACACTAGGCTTAAAATATCCCAAAGACGCGGAATGTAGTGTGGCTTCTGTATTTACAAAAATGTGGAATGCAGATTATCATCCTGAGGGTTGCCCTGCTTCTTCATTTATTACTCTACATTTTGGAGAAACTGCTAAAAGTAAATCACCTATAGAAATGACTTGGAGCGATGGAGGCATTCGACCTTCTCATCCAGACATTATTCCTGCAAATGAAGATATTGGAGGCACAAATAGTAGTAATGGCGTGTTGATAATTGGTGAAAAAGGAATTATTTCCACAAACATCAACGACAGCTCCCCTATGATGCCCAAACTTTTCTTGAACGATGGAACAAGAGAGGCTGGTCCAGATTTACCTAAAGATATGGAATCTGAATATGGCCACCAACGTAAGTGGGTAGATGCTTGCAAAGCCGGATTTAAAAGTAAAGAACATTTAGCCTTAACTTCTTCATTTGACTATGCAGGGCCTATGACTGAAACAGTTTTGATGGGTAATTTAGCGATTAGAAGCTATATGCTTAGAAAAGAAAACAGTAAAGGGCAAATGGAGTTTTTTGCTAGAAAGAAATTACTTTGGGATGGCGAAAATACAAGAATAACTAATTTAGAGGAAGCCAATCAGTTTGTAGGAAGAACCTACAGAAAAGGCTGGGAAGTATAAATTTATTTTTTTTAATTTAATCTCCAGAACAGGTTTTTTTTCACTTTTCTAATTTGAAAAAAAATGGTTTTGGAGATTTTTATTTTAAAATATAAAAAATAATTAGATTTGAATTCACGAATTATTAAAATCAAAATTTTCTATGAGCTTTTAATTTGATTCGAAATAATTTAAGTAAAAAATTCACGTAAATGATTAACAAAGAAGTATTAAATGCCGACGAGGCAGTTGCCGATATTAAAGATGACTCCACCATTATGTTTGGAGGCTTTGGTTTGTCGGGGATACCAGAAAATGCTATAAATTCACTGTTGCGAACCGGTGTTAAAAATTTAACTTGTATTTCTAATAATGCGGGAGTGGATGATTTTGGCATAGGTTTAATGTTAAAATCCAAACAAGTAAAGAAAATGATTTCTTCTTACGTCGGTGAAAATCATGAATTTGAACGACAACTTTTATCTGGAGAACTGGAAGTGGAGCTTATACCGCAAGGCACTTTTGCAGAACGAATAAGAGCTGGAGGAGCAGGAATACCAGCTTTTTTTACTCCAGCTGGGGTTGGCACAGAAATAGCAGAAGGAAAAGAAGTCAGGACTTTTCATGGAAAAGAGTACCTGATGGAGCAGTGGCTTAAAGCAGACTTTGCAATAATAAAAGCATGGAAAGGAGATGTTTCAGGGAATCTGATTTTTAAAGGAACGGCGAGAAATTTTAGTCCTATGATGGCTGCCGCTGGAAAAATCACAATTGCAGAAGTGGAAGAATTGGTGTCTGAAGGAGAACTAGATCCTAACGAAGTACACGTGCCAGGAATTTATGTACAAAGGATTTTTAAAGGCAACAACTATGAAAAAAGAATTGAACATAGAACCGTAACAATTCCTACAAACAAGGAAGAAAGTAGGGAAAATTTTTCAAAAATAACAAGTATTGGTTTAGATAAAAATCAAATTGCCGCTCGCATTGCCCGTGAGTTGAAGGACGGTTTTTATGTAAATTTGGGTATAGGAATACCAACTCTCGTGGCAAATTATATTCCAGAAAACATACATGTGGTTTTGCAGTCAGAAAATGGTTTACTTGGAATTGGCCCATTCCCAACAGAAGACAAAGTGGACGCAGATTTAATAAATGCTGGGAAACAAACCATAACAATGCAACCTGGATCTTCGCTCTTTAGCTCCGCAGAAAGCTTTGCAATGATAAGAGGAGAGCATATAGACCTAACTATATTAGGAGCAATGGAAGTTTCTGAAAATGGAGATATTGCAAACTGGAAAATCCCAAATAAAATGGTAAAAGGCATGGGCGGTGCTATGGACTTGGTAGCTTCAGCAAAAAACATAATTGTGGCTATGCAACATGTTAGTAAAGATGGAAAATCTAAACTTTTAAAAACATGTAGTTTACCTTTAACAGGATTGAAATGTGTCAAGAAAATAGTGACTGAATTAGGGGTATTTGAAATTATACCAGATGGTGGATTTAAAATAGTAGAAATTGCACCTGGAATTAGCATTGATGATGTAAAAAAAGCTACAGAAGGGAAACTAATAATTGAAGGGGAAATTCCAGTAATTGAGTTTTAAAATAATTCAATTTTTATCTTAATTCGATCAACAAACACCAGTTTTAACACCTTTGTCCGCAATAGGCGTCTTTCCCATGTTTGCGTTGGTAATGATTCATTCGAAGAGAATCCTTCAATTTTGGTGTATTTGGATTAATTTGTAAAGTTAGAAAGGCCATATTAGCAAGCTCTTCTAATTCCGCTGCATTATAAACGGATTTAGCCGCGTCTTTGCCCCAGGTAAATGACCCATAATTTTGTAATAGAAGCATTTCCATTTCCAAATGAGAAAGTTATTTTGACCTAAGTATTTCAAAAAATTGAATACCAGTTTGAAATTCATAATCTCTTTTAATAGTTTCATCAGAATTTACAGGATCACAAGGAATATCATAATGGGTATGATCAGCATGGGTAGTCCCATAAATAGGATTGTCTTTACCAGCCTGAGCCCAAGCAACTGCATGTGTGCTATGGGTATGGGTTATTCCTTCGGTATCATTCCAAGTTTTATACAATAGAGCATGAGTTTTTGTGTCGGAAGAGGGAAGCATTTTACCTTTCACTATATTGGCATCAAAATCCACAATTACAATATCTTCTGCTTTTAATAGTTCATAAGGAACGACACTGAGCTTAATCGCAAATACTCCAGTTTTCCCATCTGAAGCACTTACATTGCCAAACGTAAAAAGAAATAATCGCAATTTGGGCTATTGCATGTTAGCTTCAAAACGTTCCTCTTTTAAGAATTTATATACACTCATTATTTCTTTATTCTTTTTATATAATTTGAATAATCGGGGATAAAATATTCATATTCGCTGTGCATTAAAGGAGAGGTTAACAAAAAGTCGGCAGTTGCTCTATCACACGCTACGGGTATATTCCAAACAACTCCTAAACGTAACAGAGCCTTAATGTCTGGATCATGCGGCTGAGCTTCCATTGGATCCCAAAAGAAAAATAACATATCAATTTCCCCTTCCGCTATTAAAGCCCCAATTTGTTGGTCACCCCCTAAAGGACCGCTCAGGAATTTTGTAACATGCACCTCCAAAGAATTTTCTAAAAGTAATCCTGTGCTACCCGTAGCAAAAAGTTGATGTTTTGAAAGTGCCGTCTTATTATAAATAGCCCAGTCAATCAAATCATCTTTTTTATTATCATGTGCAATTAAAGCTATCCTTTTTCTAGCTTCTAATTTCCTCACGAATTTATTTTCTTTTCCCATTATTTATATGCTACACTATTAAATCTCAATTCATTTTTAAGTTGCCTAATGGATGTGTTCTCATCAATAATTACTAATTCTATTTCGAATATATAAGCAAAATCCTCCATATAATCCGTACTTAAATTTTGACTAAACACCGTATGATGTGAACCACCAGCCAAAAACCAGACATCTAAACAAATTTCCATTGTTGGTTTTGGTTTACACATAACCCTTGCTGGCAATTTAGAAAATTTTTCTTTTACCTCCAACCACTTCAACTTCATTTGCTAACAATCTGAACCTATTCTCTAAGTCTATTAAAGAAACGTTTAGAGCTTTTCCTGCTGCTCCGTTAAAAATTAATCTTACAGGGTCTTCCTTTCTTCCAATGCCTAGTGGATGTACTAAATGGACTTTTGCGGCGGCAATACTTGGACATATTTCTAACATATGAGAACCTAAAACCATTGGATTTGTAGGGTCGAAATGATAGGTATAGCCTTTCATAAGCGATTTTCCACCTTTTAAGCCAGTAGCCATTACTTTCAAGACTCTCAGCATTCCTGAAGTTTTCCAATCGCCTTCGCCTCCATAGCCTGCTGCCATCATTCTTTGAGAGCCAACATCAGACAATTGTCGTAGACCGTGCAAATCTTCAAACTTATTGCTATATGCTCCAAAACCGCCCTCTTTTAATAAAGATTTTAGTCCTAATTCAATTCTGGCTTCTTCTACCAAAGAACCTCTCATTTTACCGTTAGATTTCAAAGAATCCATCATTTGGTATGTGTCCTCATATTCATTAATAAGATTTTGAATTACGGAATCTGCAATCTGGCTAATTACTTTCACAAAATCTCCCAATGCAAAAGCATTGATTTCCATTCCAAATTTTTCTTGAGCTAAAACCTTATTTCCTTCTGTAACAGCCACCTGACGCATATTATCATCAAATCTAGCAATTTCAAGGTGCTGCATTTCGTTTTTCCCCAAAGCTACGCGTGACCATATACCGATTTTATCTTGAACCGGGAAATCTTCCCAATGACCAACTACTATTTTTCTATTTATACCCATTTTGGCTAAAATAAAACCGAATTCTCTGTCGCCATGAGCAGATTGGTTGAGATTCATAAAATCCATATCAATAGCTAAACATGGGATATCTTTATTAAACTGAGTGTGTGTGTAAATAAGCAAAGGTTTATGTAATGAACCAAGTCCATTTATCCACATTTTAAAAGGAGAAAATGTATGAATCCAGATAATGGATTCCAATAGAGTTTTCGATATAATTTGCTTCTTTACAAATTTTTAGAATTTCTTCTGGAGTTTTCGCAAAGGTTTAAAAACTATTTTTATAGGAATGCTTTGAGATTTATTTAAAGCATCTGAAATGATTATTGAATGCTCATCTACTTTTTTAATGTCTCTTCTCCATAAAGATGCTAGCTGCCTTAACAAACCAAATTTCATACTTTTTAAAGTATTCTTTCCAAAAAGAAATTTAATTGTTGCAATTAATTCTTGAACCTAGGCAATAATTTTTAAGTACATGACAAAAAATCGTATATATTTATTTCATATTTGTTAACTCCTGATAATAAATACCTTGAGATATAATCTAGCCCATATTTTATTACACTTAACGCTCTTCGGCCATGGGTTTTAATTTTTATTTCTTTAAATGTTTTATCGATTTGATCTCTTACTAAGTAGCACCATGTAAACGCTATCATTACCAATTGAATTAATCTATCTAACATTTCTAATACTGTAATATGGGTGTCTTCAATGTTAAAACCAATACTTTTTAGTGATTTAAATAGGGTTTCAATTTGCCATCTAAGTGTATAATATTCAAAAGACTCCTTTGGTCTGTCAAAAGAGATCAAAATCAATAATTCAACTCCATTTGCTCTGGTAACTGTTTTTGTCCCAGACAAATATACTAATTCACCATTCAATTTTACAATTTTTGAATAATGAGCTGCTTTCTTTTTAAACTATTAAAAGCCAATTCACTGGCATTTCTTTGTTATTATCCGGCAAAAAAACCTTAAAATTATTTCTACTTCTAATAAAATTGAATTAAGTATTGTTTTTTTAAAATTTTATTTTCATTTTATTACAACTTTTGACTTATGTTTATTTTTATCAGACGCTACCTTTTTAGGTAAAGTAATGCTAAGAACACCATCTTCATATTTTGCCCCTATATCATTTATTCTAATATTTTCTGGTAATGAAAAACTTCTAGAAAAAGAGGAATAACTATATTCTTTTCTGGTAAATTTTTTATCTTTTTCTTCTTTATTTTCCTCTTTTTCACTAGTAATAGTGAGCATATTGTCTTCAATATCTATTTTAAAATCACTTTTTTTCATGCCAGGGACAGCTAATGAGACGTTATATTCGGATTTATGCTCTGTAATATTTACTGCTGGTACACTTATGGCACGTGTTAAAATAGTGTCATTAATAAACCATTCATTCCATGGTTTAAAAAAATCATTGAATTCCAATGGAAGATTTTGTTTTGAGCGAGTTAATCCTTGCGTTTCCATAATATCTATAAAATTTAAATGTTAAATAATTTATTATACATCAAAGCTAAAATCAACAATTCAAAGAAAATATGACAATTATCAAAGAAAAAACTAAAATTTCTTACGTTTTTAAAAATGACAAAAGTTAGTTAATTGACTTATAATAATCATTTTAAAAATTCTATTTTTATTCAATCTTGCAAGTAAAAAAGAATGAAAGAAAATAATGTTTCGTTAACTAATTTTTCAAGATATATACAAATAATATTTTTTGTTATGTGCATTTTGTACCTTGGAAAATCTCTTTTTATTCCTTTAAGCTTTGCACTTTTGATAAGCTTTATTCTATATCCTATTTGTAAGTGGTTAATAAATAAAGGATTAGGAAAGACTGGAAGTATATTCATTTCCCTCACTTTACTTACATTATTATTATTTTTCCTTTCATATTTGCTATATCTCCAGCTAATTAATTTTAGTAATGAATGGACAACCTTAGGCCAAAAATTAATTGATCTCCAAAAAAGCATTGAAATTTCTTTGTTAAAAAACTTAGGTTTAAGCCTAGAACGTCAGAAGGAATTATTTAAAAATATTACAAAATATTCTACTAATCAAATAGTTCCATTTTTTCAAAATACATTTAGTGCACTTAGCTCTTCTTTTTTAAATTTGATATTAATTCCAATATTTTCAGCTCTTATTCTGTTTCATAGTAACCTCCTGACCAATACATTATACTATTTATTTCCTTCCGAAAAACGTCAAATGATACATGAAATATTAATTGAAACTATTCATTCCTATTATAATTTTATTAAAGGCATGCTGATAGTTTATTTGATAGTTGGTATTTTAAATAGTCTTGGCCTTTGGATACTAGGAATTCCACACCCATTTTTGTTTGGCTTTATTGCTTCAATACTCACTTTTATTCCTTATGTCGGTATTATTATTTCTTCGCTTTTACCCATTTCAGTAGCTTGGCTTACTTACAATTCCATCTGGCATCCGGTAGGTGTAATACTTATTTTTGGCATTGTACAAGTTTTAGAAGCCAATGTAATTTTTCCTAAAGCAGTAGGTAATAGATTGAGAATTAATACATTAGCTATAATTATTATGATATTAGTGGGTGGGATAATCTGGGGTACCGCTGGAATGATATTATTTATTCCATTTGCAAGTATTCTAAAACTTATAGCCGACCGAACTGAAAATCTAAAAGCCTTGGCAGTTCTTTTAGGAAATGGAAAAGAGAATGAAGAAAAAACTATTCATTATTCATCTTAAAAATACAATTAAATAAGTTACCCAAACAAATAGATAAAATTTTTTATAGTCCTATCATGAATTAACTAAAATTCATTAAATTTTCTGACTAAAATGTGAAATTTTTTTATTAATATTTCTACAATTTTAAAACTTAAAATTATTAACTTAAGAGAAAAATATAGAGAGAAAGTAAATTGTAAAAAATAAGTTTGTATTATATTACAGAAAAATACATCTTACTGATTTTTATATACTGGCATCCGAGAAAAAATAAAAACAAAATGAAATTCTTATTGCAAAGCTAAAGGGCGTACCGATTTGTGAATGTTTTTTTGGTGGGTTGTGCCACTCCGATTCTTTTTTCGATTGGACAGGCATACCTGCGGTGCGTCGAAACGCAAAAGTAAGGCCGTCCGCAGTATACACAAAGAATAAAACGGAGGGGGTCTTTTTTAAAAACCAGAAAAATAGGCCCGATTCGGCGACCCGATTGAATAGTCATTTGATTAGGATTTTTAATAAATTTTAAATTTAGTCGGATGCCAGTAATTTTTATATTGAAAGTTAAAATAAAAAAAATGAATGCAATTTATATATATACAAATGACCTTAAAAATTTTGTTTTTCGTATTTTCTTCTACAATTCTCAGCTGTAAATCCAAGCCAGAGCAAACTTCAGTTGAATTAAAGGATATTACGGAATCAGTATATGCATCGGGTATTGTAAAAAGTAAAAATCAATATCAAGTATTTTCAAAAGTAAATGGTATTATAGAACAATTGTTCGTAAAAGAAGGGGATTTAATAAAAAAAGGGCAAATAATCCTAAAAATTGCAAATTTAAGTGGTCAAATAAATAGTGAAAATGCTGTTCTTACAGTTAAAAATACAGATTATAATGCCAATTCCGATAAAATCTATGACCTAGGTATTGCAGTGGATATTGCTCACAAAAAATTAAAGAATGATTCCTTGCTATGGCAAAGGCAACTTAACCTTTGGAGCCAACAGGTGGGCACAAAAGTGGAACTGGAGCAAAGAGAATTAGCTTTTTTAAGTTCTAAAATTGCCTACCAATCTGCAATTATTAAATATAAAGAATTGAAACGTCAAATCAATTTTGCATCAGCTCAATCAAAGAAATTGTTGGCAATTAATCGTACTTTAGAATCCGATTATTTTCTTAAAAGTGAATATGATGGGAGAATATATAATTTATTGAAGGAAAAAGGTGAAATGGTAAATCCACTTAACTCAGTGGCCTTGATTGGAGATGCCGATGACTTCCTATTAGAATTACAAGTAGATGAAAATGATGTGGTTAGGATAGTTGTTGGTCAAAAAATATTTGTTAGCTTGGATAGTTATAAAGGAGAAGTTTTCGAAGCAAAAGTAGAGATTATTGAACCTATAATGAATGAAAAAACTAGGACATTTATAGTAAAAGCAAGTTTCCTAAAAAAACCAAAAGTACTGTATCCTAATCTTACGGTAGAAGCAAATATAGTTATTATGACAAAAGAAAAAACCTTAACCATTCCACGAAATTATTTGATTGATGACTCGTATGTTTTAAACGAAAATAATGAAAAGATAAAAGTTCAAACAGGGCTAAAAGATTATGAAACTGCAGAAATATTGTCGGGTTTAAAAGTTAAGGATATAATTCTAAAACCATTAAAATGAAAAACTATCTAATAATTAGTATTGCGAGGTCGCTTTTGATTGCACGCTGGAAACAAACATTAATAGCAGCAGTCGGCGTAACTTTCAGTATTACGATGTTTATAGCATTACTTGGTTTTATGAATGGCCTCAATGATTTACTGGATAGTTTAGTGATGAATAGGACACCACATATAAGAATTTTTAACGAGATAAAAGCCAATAAAAAACAGCCCATCAATGCTTCAAACGATAATAAAACTAACCATAATTTTATAAGATCGATAAAACCAAACGGAAATAGTACAGAAATTTTTGATAATGCAAAAATCATGGAAACACTCCGAAAAGATTTTAGAGTTTTAGGTATTTCTCCAAAAATGACCGCTCAAGTATTTTATAATGTTGGTGCTATTGATATTACAGGAGTGATAAATGGCATTGATGTTGAGGCTGAAAGCAAGCTTTTTTACTTTCAAGATTATATGCGTGAGGGCTCTTTCATGGATTTGACAAATATACCAAATAGCATTATTTTAGGAAAAGGTGCTGCTGATAAAATGCTAACTGAAATTGGTGATGTAATCCACCTTAGTACACCTAGTGGAAATAGATTTCCTTTAAAAGTAGTGGGCATATTTCAGTCTGGAATTTTGGAAGTAGATAAAATACAAAGTTACGCCTCACTAAAAACAACTCAAAAGTTACTTGGAAAAAGCAATAAATATATCACTGATATTCAAGTAAAATTAAAAGACATGACATTGGCACCCATGCTTAGTAAAGAATATTCACATATTTTTAATAGTGATGCAGAAGATATACAAACCGCAAACTCACAATTTGAAACATCCAGTTCAGTTCGTACCTTAATTTCATATGCAGTAGGAATAACACTTCTTATAGTAGCAGGATTTGGCATTTATAATATATTGAACATGATGATTTATGAAAAAATGGACAGCATTGCCATACTAAAAGCTACGGGTTTTTCTGGAAAAGATGTAAATAAAATATTTATGTTAATTGCTCTCAGTATTGGCTTTTTTGGCGGAGTAGTAGGCTTACTTTCAGGCTTTATACTTTCCTCTATAATTGACCAAATCCCTTTTAATACCGCCGCTATGCCAACAATTACAACCTACCCAATCAATTATAACCCAAAATTTTATCTTATTGGCATGAGTTTTTCTATCATTACCACTTATTTTGCTGGTTTTTTTCCTGCAAAAAAAGCAAGTAAAATTGACCCAGTAGATATAATAAGAGGGAAATAATTATGGAAAATCAAATTGTTCTTCAAGCTAAATCTATTTACAAAAGCTTTCATGATCCTGTTACAATTCCCATTTTAAAAGATATCAATTTCTCCATAAAAAAAGGAGAATTTGGCTCAATTATAGGAAAGTCAGGTTGTGGAAAATCAACTTTATTGTATATTCTATCCACCATGGATACAGCATACGAAGGCGAATTATTGATAGATGGGGAAAGCATGTCTGGTAAAAAAGAACACTTTTTGGCAAATATTCGTAATGAAAAAATTGGTTTCGTATTTCAATTTCATTATTTACTCAACGAGTTTTCGGTTTTAAGAAACGTAATGTTACCGGGCTTAAAACTAGGTAAATACACAGAAAAAGAAGTGGAATATCATGCTATGGAAAAATTAAAAAAATTAGATATTGAAAAACTTGCATTGAAAAAAGCTTACCAAATTTCAGGTGGAGAAAAACAACGAGTTGCTATAGCTAGAGCACTAATCAATGACCCACTGTTAATAATGGGTGATGAGCCTACAGGAAATTTAGACAATAAAAACACTGAGATTGTTTTCCAAATTTTCCAACAATTGGTTACTGAGTTTCACCAAACTTTGCTTATCGTTACACACGACCAAGTTTTTGCATCACGTACCACCCGCACTATTGAAATGGAGGATGGAAGAATAATTAGACAATAAATTATCAAAAGGGAAAATAAGTAATTTGATTGAAATTTAAAAATAAATTCAAATATAAATTAAGTCTTAATTAATAAAATAAAATAAAATTTGACAAAACCAGAAAAGAAAAAAAAGGAGCAAATAGTGGATTATAAAAATGAAGCTGGCAATGGTTATGGTAATTCCCTGCTTTGCTATATGCAGTTGTTTATAGTGAGTAATTATTCCATTAAATTTACTTCAGCATGTGAAATAATTGTGAATTTTTTTTTTGTTTTTGCAAGCTCAACAAGTGTCCTTGTTCTCCTATCTTCAATCTTTTTGTAAATCTGTTTATTAAATAAGAAGAACGTACCTGCTTGTAATTCTTCTAAAATTATTGAATTTTTATTTTCTTTTTCTGAATATTTATTTAGAACTTTTACTAAATTGGAATCTCTAACACTAGAAGCTGCGGGGTTTTTCATGTGCAATTTTAAAATTTCAAGAATATCTTCTGGGAATACTTCATTTGTTAATAAAGGGCTTATTAGTTGCGTAAAACAATTTTTCCATTCTACACCATGTGGAAGAATATCCCTAATTCTTTTGGGATTATATTTGATTGTGACATGTTGATGAGCAATTTCATGGACAAGTGTTATTAAGAAGGAATATTGGTTTGAATCGCCATTTATTGTTATTAAATGCTGCTTATTTTTGAAAGTGTAATTTCCTAAGCAGGTTTTTCTCGATTTTGTTATGGTGAAACTAAAAGGTTCATTTTTCCATAAATTTACCAAATAAGCTATTGATTCTATAGGAACTTTGGGCGAAATGATCTCTTTAAATCTTTCAGATGAAGTGTATACTTTAGCAATTGGTTTCTTTTTTAAATATCCGAAAAGCAACAATTTTTAAGATTTATAGTACAAATATATATTTTAAATAAATCTTATACGTGGTATCTAAAATAAAATTACAAAAATAAAATATTTAATATTTTTATAGTGTTTTCTATTTCAATAGTTTTCAATTTTAATGGGGATTTAAAGATTTAAAAAATCATTGTCTAAAAATTAAAAGTTGTTCTTTCTTGAATTTGCACCTTAAGAGCTATATCGTTTAAACTGAATTCTTCAATATCAATTTATTTCAAATAAAGCACATATTAATATTTTTCAATTTTTCATCCAATTCTCAAGCATTTTAACTCCGTATTGTGTTAAATAGGCTTCTGGGTGAAATTGCACTCCTCTTATATCGAATTGTTGATGAGCTTCGGCTAATACAAAACTGTTAGAATCTAGAGCGGTTATTTTAAGGTCATTGGGCATAGTTTCAGGAACAACAGTCCAAGAATGATATCGACAAACATCGAATTTGGGAGGAATATCTTTAAAAAGAATTTCATTTTTGTCTATCACCAAACATTGGGAGGTAACACCATGTAGGACTTCTCCCATATTCAATAGTTTAGCTCCAAAAGCTTCAGCAATGGCTTGATGGCCTAAGCATACGCCAAAAATACTTTTAGAAGTTTTGTATTCTGCTAATAAATCCATCATTATTCCAGCTTCTTTTGGAATTCCGGGTCCAGGAGAAAGCATGATTTTATCGTATTTTTTAACGTCTTCAATAGCTATTTTGTCGTTTCGAATCACATCTACTTTCGCTCCTAGCTCTTTTAAAATATATACCAAATTATATACAAAAGAGTCGTAATTGTCTAAAACTAATATTTTCATTTTTGTTTGTTATCTGTTTTGTTTGGTTTAAGTTTTCAGCTTCTTTTATTTTTTTGTATTCTCTTTCATTAATATCCACCTAAAAACTATTTAATTGTTTTTTACTTTTTCTTCCCTTTTTCTGACATCCGCCATTCAAGGCTTCGTGTCATTTTTTTAATATTTTCAGCTTTTCGAAATCTAAATGCACTCCAATCGTCGTCTATTGAAACCATTCTTACTGGTTCGTAACCTAAATCCCCCATTATCTGCCAACCAGAATCTCTACTAAAGTTAAATGTATGTTTCTTAGAGGTTCCCTTGGGATAGGCCCACCAAAACAGGGCACAATTCGCTAGTATTTCATTTATTTTTGGTGCTAAATTGTTTATTTGTTTTTGTTCTTTTACAAATGCCAAGACAAAATTTACCTTTTCAATTGGAAGGCTAATTATTATTTTCAAATAGGTAGAAAAGTCGTTCATTTCTTCTATAAAATCTTCTGAAGCATTTAAGATAGCTATTTTTTTATGCTCTTTAAAATTTAGTTTTTGGGCTTTACAGGATTTAGAGTGAAAACCTGAATTATTTCATAAATTTAGGAAAAAAAATTTAAATGAAAAGCATAGCAGAAATACTGTTTGAAATTTTAGAATTAGGTGAAGGATGGATTATCAAGGATAAGAAAATTAATAAGAAAATTGATAAAAAAATTAAAGAGATTGATATCTTTATTGAATATACAAGTTCAACTGGTTACTTTCCTGAAAATAAAGAATTATTGAATGTTTATATTTACTCAAGTTCAAGAAGTATACGCCATTTAGATCTTTTCGAATACAAATATTATCTAAATGCTCGTATTCCAAGGGTTAAAGATGGCAAATTAGGTATTAGGAATATTGCTCAATAATGGGGGGATGAGCGAGTTAGTTTTAGTTATTTATTTGAATTTAGAGTTTTAGAAGCACTTTTGATGAGTAAAAATCAAACTAAAACGGCTGAATTTTTTGATAGTAGTTTTGATATAGTTCATCATATAATGATAAAGAGGCGTTGAGCGTGGACTGTTTAGGCGGAATTTGGATGGTATTACAGCAATTAGTCTAGATGAAAAAAGCTTTAGTAACGGCCATAATTACTTAACTATTCTGTCAGACCCTATAAATAAGCGGGTTTTGGATATTATTGAAGGGCGAAAAATTGAAAATACAGAAGAACTTTTAACATGGACACTTTCGCCAAAACAACTTAAAAATATTACATTAATTACCATGGATATGTGGAAAGCATACATGATGGCAGCAGCAAAAAAAATACTGCCACAAGCGACAATAATTCATGACAAATTTCATACTGTAAAATATCTCAATAAAAGTGTGAATGAAGTAAGAAAGATGGAAACAAAGCACGAAATAGCACTTAAAAGCACAAAGTATTTGTACTTAAAAGCCCCTAGAGGTTGGTCAAATCAAGAGGCTTTTAAGTTTAACCAAATAGATGCAATTAACCTTAAAACGTCAATTGCTTGGCGAATTAAGGAGAATTTTAAAGAAATTTACACAATAGGAAACTGGTATGTTTTCAAAGACTTTTTCGAAAACTGGTATAAAAATGCACTTCAATCAAAATTAAAACCAATGATAAAAGTTGCCGATACTTTACTTAAACATCTAGAGGGAATACTAAATTCAGCAATGCATTCAGTATCAAATAGTATAGCAGAAAATATTAATTCACAAATACAAATAGTAAAATCAATGACCAGAGGGTTTGCAAATTTTAAAGGTTACCAAAATGCAGTACTATTTTTTCAAGGTAAACTAAATATGTTTCCACTCTAAATCCTGTAATACCAGTTTTTCTTAATTTGATATACAAATATATGACTATTATGTAATACAAGGTATTAGCTTATACATAAATTGTCTATTTTAATTTTGTTTGGTTAAAAAATACTTTAATACGTATAAATGAAAGAAACAATATGCTCAAATATTGAAAGGAGGCCTCCTTCTGAAATAGTATTTTGTAATAGCTTTCGGAATAAAGATGCTATTATTTTATTTTAAGTTGCATTCTAAATGTTAACAAAACTTAAATAATTTGAAAATAACAAAAAAGGCCAGCTCCGTGAAGAACTGGCCTTTAAAAACAATAAAACAAAAAATATTATAATTTCTCCACCTGTAAATATCCCAATTCGACAGGAGTACTTCTGCCAAAAATCTTTACACTTACACTTAATTTCTTTTTGTCATCATACACTTCCTCTACATTTCCTTCAAAACCATTGAATGGTCCATCGATAACTTTTACTGATTCGCCTTTAATATATGTAACTTTAGAATCTATTGTAGCTTCTCCAATTTCTTCTTTAATACCTAAAATCCTATTTACTTCTGATTGTCTTAAGGGTTCGGGTTCTAATGAAGCTCCACCATTTTTGCCTAAAAACCCAATTACACCAGGAATGCTTTTAATAAGGTGTAAGACCTCACCATTTGATAGGTCTGCATTTACCAAAATATATCCAGGGAAAAAGTTTTTTTCTCTAACGCTTTTTTTGCCGTTTCTTACCACCACTACTTTTTCAGATGATATTAGAACTTCTGGAATAAAGTCTGTAAGTTTTCTTCTTGCAGCTTCATTTTCAATATAGATTTTTATCTTCTTTTCTTGTTGTGATACTGCTCTTACGACATACCAATTAAATTCACTCATAGTATTTATGGAGAGGATTAAAAATTAAATGGATTGGTATAAAAGTCTTAAAGCATTGTCTATTAAGGTGTCAATGCCACCTACAACCAAAGCGAATATAAGCGAAGCTACTAATACTAAAGTAGCACTTGATTGTAACTCTCCCATTTTTGGCCAGGTAACCTCCTTGGTTACTTCATGCCAAGAATCTTTAAAAAACTGAACTAAATTATTCATAAAAAGTTTGTTTTAGCGAAACTCCAAAGAGCTTCTATTGCACGGGAACTAGGACTCGAACCCAGACCGACGGTTTTGGAGACCGTAGTTCTACCTTTAAACTATTCCCGTAAATAAATCATTTTACACCCCAATTGGGCTGCAAATTTAGTGTTTTATTTTGTTTTTACAATTATATTGCTAAATTATTTTGATTAATATTTAAACTTCCAATATTATTTATTTTAAATTTTGCGAGGAAATTAAATTTGATTATTAAATTATTCAGATTAAGTATTTTTTACTTTATTAATAGTTCGAATGGTTAATATTAGGCTAATTATTGATAACATTGAGCCCATAATAAATGGTGCACCGGGTAGATAGCCTACACCATTTTTTTTAGTAAATACTCTAAATAATCCTAACATTAAAGGCTGTCCAACTATAGCCGCAATACTCATTAAGCTTGTTAAACCACCTTGAAGTTCTCCTTGTTCATTTTTTTGCACTTGATTGGAAATAATACCTTGAAAAGCAGGGCCTGCTAATCCACCAATAGCAAAAGGAACCATTATAGCATACATCATCCATGAAGAGGAAGCAAATGCAAAGCCAAGGAGTCCGATAGAGTTAATAGCTAATCCCAAAAATAAAGAATTCTCTTGTCCAAGTTTCGGTATAATTATCCTTATTAATCCACCTTGAACAATGGCAACCATCAGCCCAACAAAACCTAAAGATAGTCCGACCTCCATTTTTGACCAATTAAATTTTTCTATGGTATAAAAAGACCACGTGCCTTGGGTAGCAAAGTTAGAAACGTTTACTAAAAACAAAGAAAGTACTAATGCTAAGATATAAGGATGTTTTTTTAAATTTATTAGACTGCCAATAGGATTGGCTCTTTTTATATTAAACTTCCTTCTGTTTTCTGGTAGTAATGATTCAGGTAGGATAAAATATCCATATAACCAATTAATAAGAGCTAAGCTTGCTGCAACCCAAAATGGCAATCGAGTATCTATTTCACCCAAAATACCTCCTAGCGATGGACCAATTATAAAACCTAAACCAAAAGCAGCTCCTAACATTCCAAAGCTTTGAGCTCTCTTTTCTGGCTCGGTAACATCTGCAATGTAAGCATTTGCCGTAGTAAAACTTGCCCCAGCTATTCCAGAAATAATTCTACCTACAAATAGCCACCCAATTGATGGAGCCAAAGCTAGAAATACAAAATCTAAACCGAAGCCTAACAATGAAAGCAAGAGTACAGGTCTTCTCCCATATTGATCACTTAATCCTCCAATAATAGGTGAAAAAATGAATTGCATGATAGCATATATAAAAACCAAATATGCAGAATATTGCGAAGCCTCACTCACTGAGCCTCCCGTTAATTCTTGATACAAGCTTGGCATAATAGGAATAATAATTCCTATACCTATGACGTCAATTAAAACTGTAACTAGGATAAAAAATATTGCTTTTGAATTTTTTTCTGGCATATTTTAAGAATAGGTAGGGCAAAGATAAGGATAATAATAAAATAAATGATTTTAGAAAATTACACTTCAATATACTATTAATACTAAAAGAGGTATTTTGAATTATTTCAATTCCATTAATTTGGTTCAATATGAATTAAAACATTCCCCAATTGTGGTATTTCATTTCGCAATATGTCTTTGAGATTATGGGCTATTTCGTGTCCAATTTTTACAGAAATATTAGCATCAACAATAGCGTGCAGATCAATATGATATTTCATTCCAACTTTTCTTATAAAACATTTTTCTGTGGCAACAATTCCTTCAACAGTTAGGGCTATTTTTCTTATTTCCTCCAAAAGGTCATCATAAAGGTGCTCGTCCATTATTTCTCCAAGTGCGGGTCTAAAAATCAAATAGCTGTTATACAATATAAAACCAGAAGCAAAAAGTGCCGCCCAATCGTCTGCTGTTTCGTACCCTTTGCCAAAAAACAAAGCAACAGAAATTCCAATAAATGCAGCAACAGAAGTAATAGCATCACTTCTGTGATGCCATGCATCCGCTTTTAGCGAAGAGCTATTAGTTTCTTTAGCCTTTTTCAACACTAAGCGAAATGAAATTTCTTTCCAAATAATTAAAGGTAATAGAACCAATAAAGTCCATGGTTTGGGCAACTCGTGCGGAGTCCCAATGTTTTTGATGCTTTCATAAGCTATAATTGTGGCAGAAGTTATTAGAAACCCCACCACTAAAAAAGTAATTAATGGTTCCACTCGGCCGTGCCCATATGGATGATTTTTATCTGCTGGTCTATTCGCATATTTTTGCCCAAATAAGACTAAAAAGGATGCGAAAATATCTGTAATTGATTCAATGGCATCGGCAATCAACGCGTATGAATTACCAAAAATTCCGGCAACTGCCTTAATAATTGCCAAGCAAGTATTTCCAACAATACTAAAATACGTTGCTTTTATTGCTGTTTCTTCGTGAGTGGTTATCATATAATATACTAGTTTCTAATTTGGCTGTTAATAATTGTCAAACTACTTATCAAGCTCTAAAGATGAAATTTTTGAATAAATAATAAATTTAGGCCAATAATTTTATTAGAATAATTAATGTAGAACAAAAATTTCAATGAAACAAGTCTTATGCCTAAATGATGTTAAGTTCTAGTTTTAAAAAAATATTTTAGATGAATCTTAAATAAAAAAATTGAGCTGCGCCAAAATAAATTTTTATAAATCTAAAATACTGTTATTATAAGCAAGTTTAAGAAAATAAAAAAGTGCATTTATTAAAGTAAAAATAGGAATAAAAAAACCTTTCTGTAATTCTGAAAAAATGTTGTTTGTAGAATCCTGCAGCGAATCTCCTACAAAAGTTTAGGACAATAAGCCACTAGATAATGTTAGTTGACTAATCTGTTAGAGATAAAAATTCTATTGCTAGGGCACATCTTATTCAATTGCAATTTCTTTAATTCTCTAAAATTTTTTGTTTTAAAAGAATAAAACCCACTACATCGTTAAGCTCATAATATTCCCCCATTTTAGAATCAAGAATAACCGAAGAATTTAAAAAGTTGGAAGACAAAATATGATCGAAACTTTGTTTTAGAAATTTGCATGATACACTCTTAAATTATTGTAGTTTTAAGTTATTGATATCAATAAAAGATAAAGATAAAATTACAAAAAAATACGTAACTAACATTACGTATTTTGGAAATAATTGTACTTTTATTAAAATTTAAACTTATCCTAATTTTCTTTAAATGAAAAGCTTACGTATTGATGCCCACCAACATTTTTGGAATTTTGACCCAGCAAAGCACGTTTGGATGAACGAAGAAATGGGTGTTTTAAAAAAAAAATTCCTTCCCTCCGACTTAGAGCCATTGTTGAAAAAATGTAACATAGATGCTTGTGTTGCCGTGCAAGCCAATCAAGCGGAAGTAGAGAATGATTTTTTACTTGATTTAGCCAATCAAAATGAAATAATCAAAGGTATTGTAGGCTGGGTGGATTTGAAATCTGAATATCTTTTGGAAAGATTGGAACATTATAGCCAAATCTCCAAAATTAAAGGCTTTCGTCATGTTATTCACGATGAGCCCGATTTGGACTTTATGATTCAACCTTCCTTTATGAAAGGAGTTTCAGCCTTAAAAAAATATGGATATACCTATGATATTTTGATTTTTGCAGCTCATCTTCCCAACACCCTAAAATTTATTAAAAATCTTCCTGATCAAGCATTTATAATTGACCATATTGCAAAACCAAAAATAAAAAAAGGCGAAATTGAAACATGGGAAAAACAATTAAAAGAGGTGGCAAAATTTGAAAATGTATATTGCAAAATATCGGGCATGGTAACCGAAGCCGATTGGTTAAATTGGCAAAAAGAAGATTTTACAAAATACCTAGATACAGTGGTCAATGCTTTTGGAACCAAAAGAATACTGTACGGTTCTGATTGGCCAGTATGCACCTTGGCAGCTACCTATGAAAATCAATATACCATCGTAAAGGAATATTTCTCGAGATTCAGCCAAACCGAGCAAGATTTGTTTTTTGGTGGAAACGCTACCCATTTTTACAATTTATAATACAATGTCGTTTAGTTAAGGTTTTTCAGAGCCTTTTATAATTCATGGAATAATTTTTTTTCGGCCCGTGTTTTCTTGGCACATTTCTATCTGGTCTAATTATTTCTCTTGTCGCATAAACTATTT
>JANOMP010000057.1:0-15972 GCA_031420365.1 Cytophagaceae bacterium | reverse complement strand
TGAATCTTTGATGAAAGAGGTTATCCCAAAAGACTCTTCTGATAAATTTAGTCTTTTAGATTCAATACCCATTATTACTTGCTCTGGAAAAAGACAAGGTAAAGTGGCAAACCAAATTACAAATAAAAGCTATTGCTCTACAGAAAATCTCTATTATCATGGTGTCATTTGCATGCTTTAGCTTCTGTAAATCATAGCCATTTGCCTCATCCTGAAAGTATTGTCATCTCAAAAGCTTCTGAAAATGACTTAACAGTCTTTAAAAACAACTGGGCAACATTAAAGAATAGAACATTCTTTGGAGATAAAATATACATCAACCAGGAGTTCTTTGATGAGCTATATGTCAAAAATAACGCTGAAATGTTGACGCCAATAAAAGCTGTAAAAGGCCAGAGTCATGCTTTGAAATATTGGAACAGAGCATACAATTTTCAGTTTTCAAAAGCAGTGTCGACTATTGGTCAACCTATAGAAGGGTTCTTCAATTGGTTAATAGAAAAAACGGACATCCAGAGAGCAAGCAAAGTTCGTTCAATCAAAGGACTACAAGTCCATATTTTTGGAAAATTAGCTGCTGCTTTTTTGAACTTTGCATTTTAACCCTTAATTCGCATATATAATAGATTTCAATGGCACTACCCAGATTGAAGTGCCAAATTTCATCTGATTTTATTTTGTGAAAAGCAGAAAAATTAGAATCATTTAATAGAAAATATATTGCAGTTGATATTTTTCTTTGACTCGAAAAACAAGTAGGTAAAGCTTTTGAAGGAAGATAATATTCGGATTGGTAGGTTTCTTTTAAAAATCCACCTTCGGGATGGGGCATAAGGCCTGATTTTTCAACCCAATAAACAGCATTCATTTGCTAGTGTTTAATTTCTAACAAATTTAGCGTAATTTTATGGCAAAATTTAATAGAATTAATGGCTAACTTCTTAAAAAAAAATAATGTTTTTGTATTAGGGTTTTTACTTCTCCTTAATGCTTTAGGATCCTATTTTTATTTTAGAATTGATTTAACAAATGATAAACGTTATTCTATCTCAAGTGCAAGTAAATCTATGTTGGAAGGGCTTTCTGACCAAGTTATTATTAAAGTTTATTTAGATGGAGAAGATTTGCCTGGAGGTTTCGAAAGACTTAAAAGGGCAGTAAAGGAAACGTTAGTTGAGTTTAAATATAATGGGGGTAAAAATATTGATTTTCAATTTATTAATCCATATCAGGCAAGTTCTGAAGAAGAAACAAACAAACTATTTAAGGAATTGGTAGATAAGGGTATGCAACCTACCAATATTTTCGATAAGCAAAATGGAAAAAAAACAGAGAATTTGATTTTTCCTTACGCTACTGTTTGGTTTCAGGGGAAAGAATCTACCGTTTTGCTTTTAAAATCAAATCAAGCGGAAGATGCACAAACAAAGCTAAACCAATCTTGCGAAAATGTAGAATACGAATTGGCTACTGCTATTAAAAAATTAACTGCAACAAATAAGAAAAAAATTGGTTTGCTTTCCGAATTTACCAATGTTAGTCCTGTAAATTTTGCTGGTTTAGTTACTTCTCTTCAAGAGTTTTACCAATTGTACATCATTGACTCAAAAGCTTCTCAATCTTTTGAAGGTTTAGACGCATTGATTGTACCGAAGCCCGACAAGCAAATAGATGAAAATGCAAAGTTAAAAATAGACCAATTCGTTATGAATGGTGGTAAGGTTTTATTTTTTGTGGATGGTTTAAAAGTAGATTCAATAGGTTTGGAAGGCACTTTTGCACAGCCCTTGGATGTGAATTTAGATGATTTACTGTTTAATTATGGATTAAGAATAAATAAGAACATTGTAAAAGATGGTTTAAATGCTACAGTGATTCCATTGGTAGTAGGAAATATGGGTGATAAACCTAATATTCAACCCATGTTGTATAGGTATTTTCCACTAATAAATAATTTTGGAAAAAGTGTAATAACAAAGAATATAGATATGGTATCCACAAAGTTTACCGCTTCTATTGATATAGTAAATGCAAATGATGGTATAAAGAAGACTCCTTTATTGTTGACTTCCCCATATACAAAGATTTTAAATGCTCCGGCATTGATTACTTATAATGAGGCAAGAACAGAAACTGAAGAAGAAGAATATCAGGATGGCGTAAAAGTTATAGCTTATTTGTTAGAAGGAAAGTTTTCTTCATTTTTTAAAGGCGGATTTAGTCAAAATCAGGTTTCTTTAAAGAAAAAGTCTGAGAATTCTAAAATGCTGGTTGTTTCAGATGGAGACCTTATTGTAAATGAAGTAGATAATAAGACTGGTAACCCTTATCCTATGGGCTATGATAGATTTTCTAAACATCAATATGGTAATCAGGATTTTGTTTTTAATGCATTAAATTATCTTTTAGATGAGAATGGTTTGATAGTTGCAAAGGCTAAAACTATTGGGTTAAGGCCATTAGACACTTTAAAAACTCGGGATAAACATACCCAATGGCAATTAATAAATATAATATTGCCCCTAACCTTGTTAGTTATTGTTGGCTTAGTTAGATTTTATTTTATCAAAAAGAAATATACTTCTTTTTAAACACAAATTGCAGCCAAAGGCTGCCGACTGTATTTTTTTAACCTAAACCAGACTCTAAAAATCTTTTAAAGAATCTCGAATATTGGTTACCTAAAAATGTAATTTTTTTATCTAAAACTAAGGTTTCAGTACTTCTTAAATCCAATTTTTTAACGAATAACTCTTCTCCATTTGAACCCAATAAAGTATAATAGTCGGATGGTAATTGACTCATGTCAATATTGAAACCTTTTTTTGTTTCTTTTTTTCCTAAGTACTTTGAAAAAAAACACTGAACCATTTTTCCCTTTTAATTCTAATTTTACATTTTCTCCTTATAGTTTTTCAATGAAAACCTTTAAAACATGAGAGTTTTGTACATTATACATTCCTACTTTAAAGGTTAAAGGAGCTTTGGTAGTAGGAAAACTAGTTGGGGCGGCGGAAATTAAACTTACGGAAACAAAGAATACGGCGATTGATTTTAATAACTTTTTCATAATTGTAATTTTTAATTTTTTTTAATAATAAGTTCATGTTCTTTAAGGCTTTTCTAAAAATAAGTAACCAAATATTTCCACTTTAAATGATTTTTAAAAAAAATTAAACAGCTTAAATTTCTTCTGCCATTTCAATTGCTTTACGTAAAGCTCCTAATTTTAAATGAATTTCGCTCATCTCGGTTTCGATATCAGATTTTGCTACTACTCCCATTCCTGCTTGGTAAAATAATATATTATTCTTACTTAAAAAGGTCCTAATTGCTATAGCATGATTAAAGTTGCCGTTAAAGTCCATATATCCAATTGCTCCTCCGTAAATACTACGATTTGTTGGTTCAATTTCATTTATTATGCTCATAGCCATGTGCTTTGGAGATCCAGAAAGTGTTCCTGCTGGGAAAGTATCGGCTACAAGTTGTAATGGATTGGTGCCAGCTGTCATTTTTCCAGAAACTTTGGAAACTAAATGAATTACATGGCTATAAAACTGAACTTCTTTGAAAATATCTACATGTACATTTTCTGAACTTCTTGAAAGGTCATTTCTTGCTAAATCTACCAACATAACATGTTCTGCAGATTCTTTTGGATCTGCATGTAATTGTCTGGCAAGCTCAGCATCTTTTGCATCATCTCCAGTTCTTCTGAATGTGCCTGCAATTGGATGGATTTCAGCCAATCCATCTTTAATATAAATCTGTTTTTCAGGACTTGATCCAAAGATATGATAGTCGCCACCATCAAAGTAAAACAAATATGGTGAAGGATTAATACTTCTTAAAGCTCTATACACATTAAAATCATCTCCTTCAAAAGCTTTGGAATATCTTCTTGAAGGTACAATCTGAAAAACATCTCCTCGTAAACAATGCTTAATGCACTTGTTGATAATAGTCCGCATTTCATCATCTTGGATGTTGGTTTGCTCCTCTCCTTTCACTTTAAAAGAAGCCGAAGTTCTTTTTGGATTTTTTACAAAAAATTCTAATGTTTCTAAACCATCTTCTTTAAAGTTGGTTTCTTTTCCTACTGGAGAATAAGCATGCTCAAACAAATATAGCTCATCTTTGAAGTGATTAATGGCAATAACATACCTATAAATTCTGTAAAGTATTTGTGGTATTGCATTTTCTTCGGATTTGTCTCTTATGGTAATATCCTCAAAATAGGCTACAGAATCATAGGTGATAT
The DNA here is from genome assembly GCA_031420365.1 of Cytophagaceae bacterium. Lineage (GTDB taxonomy): Bacteria > Bacteroidota > Bacteroidia > Cytophagales > Spirosomataceae > Leadbetterella. Next base: position 11,708 of record JANOMP010000057.1, on the reverse strand, counting down.
GACCAAAAAGCCCATTACTTATAAAACTATGTGGGTTTTCAGGCTGAATAAACCTACTTGCAAAAGACTTTAAAACCTTCACAGCGTCTTTTTTATTTTCTAATGTAAAAGACTCTCTAATGCCATCTGGAAATTCTTGTGTAACTATATCATTATCAAGTATAAAAGTAGCTAGTGGGTCGCAAGCTATATAACTAAAGCTATTTTGCATAGCATGATAATCGGCACTTTCAAGAATGACCGATAAAGGGAATTGTTCACGGATTCTTAAAAAAATACTCACTGGAGTAAGAGTATCTGCCAATAATCTTTTGCTACGTGTCTTAATGGAATATGTCATAAAAGCTAATTTTTAAATTTGAGAAATTTAAACATAAAAAAACGGCTTGCCATGTTGAACAGCAAGCCGAAAAATATGTTAGAAAACACATAGCATGCGGATGTTCAACTCTTAAGAGAAGAACGCCACCAACCATTATTTACTTGTATGTTTTGCAATTTCATGTGACAAATGTAGCAATGAAAATTAAACTTCAAAACTTTACATTCATTTTATTTCTCTAATGTACCGTCTTTTATCCATTGATTAAGCTTTGCAACTGTTGTGGCAGGAAGTTTCATTGTGCCTAGTCTAGGCATAAACCCAGTCGTACCTGGCTCTCGCTGAATTCTATCTAATATTGCTGAAATCTTATTTTTCACTTGTATATAATCATCAAATTTATTTGCATTTGTTCCTCCAGGTAGATGACATGGACCACAACTTGTAGTAAAAATGGATTTAATGTCTTTATCGTAAGTTAACTTTGCAACCACAACCACTGGAACAGGTGTTTCTTCTTCTTCTTTCGAGCACGAAGATAGCCAAGCAGTACTAGCAAATAAAATAACGTAGATAAACAGATTTATTTTCATTGTTTTAAGGGAATATAGTTTGATAAAAATTTTATTTTAGTACGAAAAATTTCAGAAAAGGGTTGCAAAAAAAACAAGAGTTGAAGTTGTCCTTTATATCAAATATTACGCAATGTATTCTTATTTTATTGAGGCTAAGTATCTAGCTTCCACTGCATTCCAGTTCACTAAAGTCCAGAATGTGTCCACATAATCTGGTCGCTTATTTTGAAACTTTAAATAATAAGCATGCTCCCATACGTCTAAACCTAGAAGTGGTGTGCCTTTACAATCTGCTATATCCATTAAAGGGTTATCTTGATTTGGTGTAGAACATACAGCTACTGTGCCATCAGCTTTCAAACATAACCAAGCCCATCCAGAGCCAAATCTAGATGTTGCTGCCGTTTTGAATGCCGCTTTAAATTCATCCACGCTTCCAAAAGCAGCAACTATGGCATCTTTTAAACCACCTGATAGATTTCCACCCACACCTTGAGGAGCAAGAATATTCCAAAATAAATCATGATTATAATGTCCTCCTCCGTTGTTTCTTACTGCAGGGGAGGCTTTACTAATATTTGCTAAAATTTCTTCTATACTTTTGTTTTCTAAATCTGTTCCAGCAATGGCAGCATTTAAATTTGTAACATATGCATTATGGTGACGATCATGATGGATTTCCATTGTCATGGCATCAAAATGAGGTTCTAATGCATCATTGGCATAAGGTAAGGGAGTTAATGTAAAAGCCATAATTATTTTTGTTAAGCTATTTTTTCAATGTTTTAAATCTTTAACATCAGTTTTTTAAAATGTGTTCGCACGGAGATAAAAAAAAATGTTAAAAGATTTTATCAAATAGTAATTTTGCTCAAGTTTGATATATTTTTAGGAAGAAATAATAGAAAACAAACAACAAATTTTTAAATATTAAATCTACTAATTTTAGACGAAATAGATTTATTAGAAATTAGATAAAAGCTTTTCAGAAGATTAATATGATTTTTATTCCTCATTTTATCCCCTTAACTTCTTGAAAAAATCGTTAAGAATTTGTTCTGATTGATTGGCTAAAATACCTCCAACTACATCAGTTTTAGGGTGAATTATTGCAGGAGAAAACATGGTAAAACCTTTTTTCTTATCGTAAGCTGCAAATACAACCCGTTCTATTTGTGTCCAAGCAATAGCACCTGCACACATGGCACATGGCTCTAAAGTTACGTATAGTGTGCATTCTTTCAAGTATTTAGCACCTAAAAAATTTGAAGCCGCCGTAATAGCTAACATTTCTGCATGGGCTGTAACATCTGTTAATTTCTCAGTTTGGTTAAATCCTTTGCCTATTATTGTTTTTCCTTGTGCCACCACTATGGCACCAACTGGCACCTCCCCATTTTCTAAAGCATCAATAGCTAAAGTTAGTGCTTTCGTCATGAAATATTCATGAGAATAAAATGGGTAAGTATTTTTATTCATGGTTAAAATTAATTTTTTTAAGCCAAAAAAGGTTGTTTTTTTGAATTTTTATAGACTATTTCATTCGGACTAATTTATTAGAAATAGCAACATGGTAATCATCTTTTTGTTTTGGAATTATTTTATTGCCATTTTGCTTTTATTATTTTGGTCTCAATTTGGGCAAAAAAAAAGGCTTTAAAAAAAGCCCATCTAAACACGATTTTTTTATTTCAGAAGCATAAACTTGCGGCTCCTAAAAGGCCTGCATCATTTGCCAAGGTGGCTCTTTTAATTTGTAAAGTGCTAGTATAATACGGAGTTAACCAATAGCTTAGCTGACGATTTACCGAAGGCATTATAAACTCGAAAGATGCTGATAAGCCACCCCCAATTAATATTGTGGTAATGTCTAATATTCTAATCATTGATACTAATCCATCGCCTAACATCATACCAACTTCATCAAAAATGGCCAATGCTAATTCGTCATTTTCTGCTGCTGCTGCCACTAAACCTGTTGTAGAAATAGACCCATTAGCTGGTAGTTTTGTTATCCCTTTAAATTCTGCTCTCATTTTAATGGATAAATCCAATAATTCATTTTTGCCAATGTTTCTTTCTAAAACTTTACCGTTTTTTGAAGGCATATGACCTGGTTCCATTGCGTTTCCACCGCCACCTTTAAATACTAATTTGTCAATAATTGCCGCTCCCCCGACTCCAGTTCCTAAAGTTACAAAAATATAATCCTCAGGGACTCCTCCTTCCCCGAAATAATATTCACCTAAAGCAGCGGCATTAGCATCATTTTCTAGAAAAAAATCATTTTCTGGGAAGCGTTTTTTAAGCATTGGAATTATTGGTGTTCCATCTATTTCAGGAATAGCCGTAATTTCCACCAAACTTTGCCTATCTCTTGTAATTAAGCCAGGTACCCCTATACCTACTTTTTTCACATTTGGGTTTTCATGTAATTGAACAGCAATGGCATCCCCTAAACTATCTACAAAATGTCCGGAGGTTCTCCAACTTCCTGTGTCGTGACTATAAAAATTTGTAATGCTTCCAGTTTCAGAATTCACAATACCCATTTTTACGTTTGTACCTCCGACATCTATTCCCAAATATTCTGCTGCCATTTCTAAATAGTATAAATTTTTTACAAATATAAATTAAAATAATTAAAATTCTGCCTCTAAAATTTCCTCAATAACTCCAATTAGCTCACTTTTTCCCATACGTCTCTCTGCTGAAGAAATGAAAAATTCAGGCAATATTTGCCAATCGGCAGTTAAGGCTTCTCTAAAAGCATTTATATTTTTTTGCCCCTCTAACGATTTAACTTTATCGGATTTCGTAAATACTAATTTAATTGGCAAATCGTTTTCACCCAACTTTTTGACAAACTCAATATCAATTTTTTGAGGAGGAATGCGGATATCTATTAATACGAAAACATACATTAAATTTGTACGATTTAAAAGATAATCCCAAGTCATTTTTTCCCATTTCGTCTTTGCTGAAAGAGGCACTTTAGCAAATCCGTAGCCAGGTAAATCTACAAGATACCATTTTTCATCCACTATATAATGATTTATCAATTGGGTTTTCCCTGGCGTTGAAGAGGTTTTTGCCAGATTTTTAATTCCCGTTATCATATTAATTAAAGAAGACTTACCCACATTAGACCTTCCAATAAATGCCACTTCTGCCTTATCGGGTTTGGGGCAATTTTCGTAGTTTGCCGAACTTTTTAAAAATTTAGCTTCTTTAATTATCATAGTTGAGATGTACTCTCGTTACTTTAAATGCAATTGGGGCATACGCCCTGAACTAACATATTTATTTCTTTTCTTTTATAGCCATTTGGTAAATCTATTGAAGGAATTAGTACATGATCTAAACAAGTGGTATCGCCACAGCTCGAGCATTTAAAATGAACATGGTCGTGATGATGATCCCCGCTTTTACAACTTTTATTGCATAATGCGTATTTAATTCCACCTTGATCATCCAATATTTTATGAATTATTCCTTTATCTAAGAAAGTTTTTAAAGTACGATAAATAGTGACACGATCAAAACCCTCCATTAAAATGTTCTCAATATCTCCATGGGAGATTGCGGTTGATTTACCTAAAAAACCCTTCAAAATATTTTCTCGGGTATCCGTATGCCTTAAATCAAATTTTTTAAGAATATTTAGTGACTCATTTCCCATTCTGAAAGCTTTATACTAGTATTTTCAAACTGCATTTTAACCAAATTTGCATATATTCCATCTGTTTTCAAAATCAGTTCATCATGTTTTCCACTTTCCGCTATTTCTCCATTTTTTAAAACATATATTTTATCTACATTTCTTATAGTGGCTAATCGGTGGGCAATAACAATTGAAGTTCTATTTTTCATAAGATCATTTAAAGCATCTTGCACCAACTTTTCAGATTCAGAATCTAAAGCACTTGTAGCCTCATCCAATAATAATATTGCTGGATTTTTCAGAATTGCTCTAGCAATGGCTATTCTTTGGCGTTGGCCGCCAGAGAGTTTCACTCCTCTTTCTCCAACAATGGTATCAAATCTGTCTGGAAATTTCTCAATAAATTCCATTGCGTTTGCTCTTTGGGCGGCTGATTCTATTTCTGAAAAAGTGGCTGTTGGTTTCCCATAAGCTATATTTTCAAGAATAGTGCCTCCAAACAAAATCACTTCTTGAGGAACAATGGCTATATGTTGGCGTAAATCTGTAACATCTTGATTTTTAATATCTTTGTTGTCTATTTTTATAACGCCAATTTCAAGTTGGTAAAATTTCATAAGCAACTGAACTATTGTAGATTTTCCGGCACCGGAAGGTCCAACAATAGCAATTTGTTCACCTGCTTTAATGCTAAGATTTAAATTTTTTAAAACCTCTACATCTTTTCTTGATGGATAACTAAACTTTACATTTTCAAATTCTACACTTCCTTTTATATTTCCTTTTTCAATTTCTTGATTTAGGATTACTTCATTTTTTTCATTTAAAATTTCAAGAATTCTTTCTGATGCTCCTACAGTTCGCTGTAGCTGAGCATAAAGGTCGCCTAAACCACTTAAAGAGGCACCCACAAAAATCGTAAGTGTAAGAAAAGTTATTAAATCAGCGATTAAAATTTCATGAGAGATTACTAATTTACCACCAAACCAAATTACTAATACTATGCCACCAAATAATCCAATTATAAAAAATGTGATAAAACCACCTCTTAAAGTAGCAGCTTTTAATGCTAAAGTAACGGTTTCTGAAATTGTTTTACGAAATCTTTTTGATTCCAAATTTTCATTAGTAAAAGCTTTTACAATGCTTATAGATTGAAGCGTTTCCTCCACGATTATATTTGATTCTGCCAACTTATCTTGGACTTTTTTTGATATTACTCTAATGTATCTTCCGAAAATTAAAGCGGCAATTACAATTATTGGAAAAGTAGCCAACATAAAAATGGTGAGTTTCCAAGAAATATAGATAAGAATACCAATACCAATTATCATAGTGGCTATTTGTCTGAAAAATTCCGCCAAAGTAGTTGATAACACATTTTGAACAGCCGAAATATCAGATGTAATCCTACTCATGAGATCTCCAACTCTATTATTTTCAAAAAAAGTTATGGGCGTGGTAATAAATTTATCATATAAAATAGTTCTTAAATCTGCGGCTGTTTTTTCACTAACTATTGAAAAAAAGTATACTCTAAAAAATGAAAATATTCCTTGACAGATTAATATTGTGCCAAAAAAAATAGCTACTTGATTGATTGTGTAAGCTGATTTTCCTTCCATAACTTTTGTCATTTCGCCGATTAATAACGGGAAAGCCATAGTTGTAAGTGTGGATAATACTAAGAATACCATTCCAATTATAAATACATTTTTATATGGAAGGGTGTATTTAAACAAGCTTAATGCTTTCTTAAGACCGTCTTTACTTAATTTTTTTTTATCTTGTGGAGCTATTTCTTCCCAAAACCCGCTTTTGCCTTTTGCCATTATTTAATCTATTGTCTGTCCTCTGTATTTAGAGTCGTTGAAAATCTCTAAGGCTTTAGAATTAGCCATTAATTGTTGAAACGTTTGATCTGTTTTTTCAGTTCGGTATTTTTTTACAATTCTCCAGCCAACCCATTGCCCTATTCTGCCAGGACAGCTTGGCCCTATTTCAATTACATTTGGCCTTTCGCCAAAATATTTTTCTTTTTTTGCTGGATTATTTTCATACAGTAATTTTTTATCTACAAAATGAGCCCAAATTAAATCTTGTGCATCCCAGGTGTCTAATAACTGCTTCTCAGTATATCCTATTATTAATGAATCGGGTGTGTCAGGCATAACTGTTTTTGTGAATTCTAATGATTTTCCAAAAAATAGCATATCAGCTAAAAAGCTTTGATCTCTGGGCTCTATTTTATTGTAAGAATTGGAAAGAAACCGAACCACGGTTGGAACTAGATATGCAGATGAATATCTACTTAAAATATAGTTGGGCTGATTGGGCCTAAACAATGCTTTTTGACCAATAAACGCTTCTAAGGCAATAATTATTAATGAGTCAGACACAAAAAGGTCATTTTCTAAGCCTGTAAAAGTGGTCATTATTTTAGGTTCCTTAAAATCAGGATAATAGTGTTTTATATGCCTAAAAGCGGATTCAAACTGCTGTTGAATTTCGTTTAAATTACCAAAAGCTTGTTGAGCTTGATTGTATAATTTTCGTGTATCAGGATGGATAGTTAGATAAAATAAATGCGAAATGAATGCAGTGTCTTCAGGAAAGGTTCGATAGAGTAATTTTACATATCCTTCGTTTTTTTTCAATAAGTCAGATAATTCGGCCTTGCTTTTTACCGCCATTATTTCTCTCTCAAAACGCCTAATTTCCACCATTACAGATACGTTTGATACATCTGGAGAGGAATCAGTACCACAAGAAATGAGTAATATACTGAATGAAAATAGTATTCCTATGTATATTTTAATTGTAAGCATTATAAAAAATATATTGGGATAGAATGAAAATACAAAAGTACATAAATTATGTATTAAACCTTTAAAATATGGTTAAAAGCTTAGGTTAAAGGCTTAGAAGTGGTAAGACAAGAAAATTAAAATTAATTAAAAAACATTTCATACTCTAAAATCAAAGCCCATTCGTGAAGTTGAGATTTCCAAAAAATATGTGTGAAATGTTTAGAGGCAATAAATGTTGCAATTTTAAATGGTGCTAATGGAGCACCAATGAACGAATAAAAGCCTTTTGACCAATCGCTGCTTAAATCTACTTTTATTTTTTGTCTTGGAATTCCCCATTTTAGTAAAGCTATTTCCATTAAGATTCTATTTAGAAAAACCTCTTCATTTGTTAATTTATTTAATGTTAATTCAATTAGTTTCGATTTTTTCTGTTCGAATTCCCCAACTTTGAATTTTTGCATGAATCGTGCATAATGGTATAAAATTAATGGGGAGTTGGCATAATGCCTTGAAATCATGAAGGGGTTTTTTGAAATATTTTCGATTTGGTTGGTCAGATATTGTATACTATTCAAATCTATATTTTCTAATTTAAATTGATTTTGAAACACAAAATATAAAACATTTAATATAGCACAAACATCCTGTTCTTTTGGCATCTTTTTTCCGAACCATGTGTTATAAATTTCACCTGAGGTGGCATTTTTATGCCATTTTTCTAAAGGTATTGTATCTGAAAATTTTTTAAAATGTATTTTTAATTTTAAGCTTTCTGGGTTTTTTTTTGTTAGATAAATAAGAGCTGTGTCGTCAATATCGTCGGGTAGTCTAAAATGATCTAAATGATGCATTAATAGCCCAAAAGGGAAATGTTCGCTGGGCTTAGTCCTATAAAAATTATAAGTAGGGCTGTCCTCTTTATTTTTATATAAGGGATAAAAACTTTCTATTTTTTTTGAAATTTTTTTTGTTCTATCTAAATATTTTTCAGGCAAATTTTGGTTTTGAAGAATAAAATTTACAGTGGCGAGCGTAAAAATGGAATTGTCTTTTCTATTATACTTCCAAAATTTATTTTGACGAACCGCCCATGTGGCATTTTTTTGGCCTGCCGAAAAAATTAGCAATCTTTCAATTTCAGAAATTATTCGGCTTATCATTTTAAAAATGCCTTATGATTTTTATATTTGTAATCGATTTTACAAAAATAATTAAAAATAAGATGGAAATATCTGGAAATATAAAAGTAATCAACCCTGAAGTGCAGGTGAGTCCTTCTTTTAAAAAAAGAGAGTTGGTAATAACTACCGAAGAAACTTACCCCCAACATATCATGATTGAGTTCACTCAAGATAAATGTGATTTGTTGAACAATTATTCTGTTGGCGATTTTGCAAAAGTTTCTATCAATATTAGAGGTAGAGAATGGCAGAGCCCACAAGGCGAAACCAAGTATTTTAATAGCATTCAAGGCTGGAGAATTGAAAAAGGACAAACAGTTACAGAAGCTTCAACAGCTAGTTCTTCACCGGCTTCAGCCCCTATGGCTATTCCGGCGGCTCTTGAAGGAGAGGATGATTTACCGTTTTAAACTGCACCTAAAAGTAATAGTGAAAGGAGTATATTTATGTATGTTCCTTTTTTTGTTTTTTTTGGATTTTTTTTAGATTGTATTTGGAACAGGTAAGATATGGATTGGATATTTAAAAAGAGTTTTTTTAGTTTCTATTTCAGGTAATTTAATTGTTTTTGAATTAAGAGAAACTTTTTTTAATAAATAACCGTGTGTGCCAATGAATTTTGAGGCAATAAGAGATTATGCAATTATAGAGCGAAACCTGATTGAAAGAGAATCAGGTCAAAAAACCAAATACCTGATAAAAAGTAAATTGATATTCGTTCATAATTCGCAAAAAAAACGAATCTGCATGAAACTGAATGAAATTGACCAATCTGTTTTTTCCAGTTTTAATTTTGATTTCATCCATCCCGTACCCAGTAAGTGGGGAAAACATGGATGGACGCTTTTTTATTATGAGAATTTGCCAGAAGAACTAGTTTTTGATGCTTTGAGTTGTGCTTTGGTGTATGTAAAAACATTTAAAAGTTTAATCGGTTAATAGAAGTTCTACTGCCAAGGTGTGGTATTTACCTTTGGAGCCTTTTGGAATGTCGTTAATATAGGCCATTTGTTTATTCCATTTTGGGTTTGTAGATTTCATCCAAGAATTATTTACTATTTCTTTATCTCCTCCAAACCAAGGAGAATATTCTATTTTTTTAGTCTTTTGATCCTTTCCTTCTTCCCGATATTCCATAACAAATTTATTTCTTTCAATTACCAGCCATTCCACACCTACTATCAACCCACTTTCGGGAAACTTAATATTTAAATCTTCTACGTTTACAGAGGTTATCTTCATTCCTTTTTTACATTGGCCTATAATGTTTTGTTCAGAATAATATTCAATGGGTTCTCCTTCTTTGTTTAGTGTTAATAATCTGACATTAAATATTGTAGTTCGAATTTCGCTTCTGGTTAAAAACCGAATTTTTTTGATGTATCTTGTTTCTGAAATATTTTCTGCAAATGGAATAAAACGTCCATACATTCGTGGGTAGCCTCGGTTAGCAAAAAATGATTTAATTTGCTTTTTATCCACTATGCCTATTTTAGTTATTTTTCTTCCTTTTCTGGGACTAACTGCAAGTTCTTTTAAATAAAGAATAATTTCCTCTAAAAATACATCTCCTTTAATTTCACTTAGTTTCAATATCAAAGTTTTATATCCCACTGCAGAAAAAATCAGGACGTCGGATTGTTTCACTTCGTTAAAAAAAAATTCGCCATTTTCATTTGCCGAAACTCCAATTTCTTTATTTTCAACGCCAATGTTTACATACGAAATACCAACTTTGGTTTTAGAATCTTTGACTGTACCTGAAATTTGGGCGAAGCTCAGCTGGCTGAATAAAAGTATAAGAAGGATTCTCATGCATAAAGGTTTATTTGTGAAAACTATATTGATAAACGAAAGTGGGATTGAGATATTATTTGCCCGTTTGACCTGAGGTATTGATTTACCTCAATGTCGGCATGACCGCTTTAGTGCTGACCTACTTCTTCATCGGCCTGACATTCAATGCTGACCTACTTCTAAGGTGTTTTCGAAACAAAAAAGCCAACGCAACTAGCATTGGCTTTTTTACCGGTCTGACCTTCGGTACCGACCGACTTATAACACATTTTATCTCCTAGGCCGGAAACGACTTCGAAATATCTGTAAAATCTCTTGATTTTAAGGAAGCACCGCCCACCAGTCCACCGTCCACATCGGGTTGAGAGAAAAGCTCTACAGCATTTCCAGCCCCAACGCTTCCGCCATAAAGTATAGAAATTTCTTGAGCTACAGCACTGCCATATTCTGTTGTCAAATGATCACGCAGTACTTTATGCATTTCTTGTGCTTGTGCAGACGATGCCGTAACTCCAGTGCCAATAGCCCAAATAGGCTCGTAGGCGATCACCACATTTTGTATTGCCTCGGCTGATAAATGAAAGAGACTGTTGGTTAGCTGCCTACAAACAAAATCAAAATGTATACCTGACTCTCGCTGCACCAAAGTTTCGCCACAACAAAATATGGGCATTAAATCTTCAGCTAATATTGCATCTACTTTTTCTGCAATAAAGGTATCAGATTCTAAAAAATATTCTCTTCTTTCCGAGTGTCCAATTATAACTGATTTTACTCCAACTGATTTTAACATTGCCACAGAAACTTCACCTGTGTAAGCTCCTGATTGTTTTGGATGGCAGTTTTGTGCTGCAATAGAAACTTTAGAAGAATTTAAAAGTTTTGTAAATGTACTTAAATAAGGAAACGGAACCCCCATAATTACGTGAACATTCGGATTATTCATTTCGTCGTTAACCATATTTACTACTTCTGATAGCAAAATTTGCCCTTCCTCAAAAGTCTTGTTCATTTTCCAGTTTCCTGCTGCGTATTTTTTTCTCATTTGTCGGTTATCTGTTATCTGTTTCAGTTTTATGATATTGGTTACTTTTTTATTTTAGATGCTCAAGAAGGTATTATTCAGAACTCAAATAATAGTATTTTTATTCCGCTACCATGTTATGATAAACGTTTTGTACGTCGTCGTCCTCGTCTAATTTCTCTAGAAGTTTGTCTAAATCTGCTGCTTCAGTTTCATTTAATTTTTTAGTGTCAGTAGGTATTCTCTCAAAGTCAGCATGAACCAATTCCAAACCTTTTTCTTCTAAGAACTTTTGAATTGCTCCATAAGCCGCAAATTCCCCGTAAATGTTG
>JANOMP010000056.1:0-2987 GCA_031420365.1 Cytophagaceae bacterium | reverse complement strand
AGCCTTTTTATGTTTTTAGATTTCTTTTTTGTTTTTTCTGCGTCTAGTAGTGGCTTTCATTCTGTCAAATGTCCGACTTGTTGTAACGCTTGTTTTGCTTCGTCAGGTTTGTTTGTCCCGATGAGAAGTCGTGTCCCGTCTGTCAGCACGATTTGTATTCCTTTGTTGCCCGAAACATTTAACGCTCTTCCTTTTCCAAAAATTCCAAGTCGGATGCCCCAGCCACCGTAGTCCATAATTGGGTTGTATTGTTTTACGAATGACTTTGCGATTTTGTCCCACGAGTATTTTCTAAATGTCAAGCGGAAAGGAAAGAAGCGAACATAAATTCCGTCTTGTTTTATTTCTGTGTCCAGTCGAAGAACGATGAACAAAATTGTCAGCAATACTGTCGAGCCGAGGGCAACGAAAAGTCCATTGTCGCTCATTGGTTTGTTTCCCCATTGTTGTCCGTTTACGTCTTGCTGAATAAGTCCCCAAATAAAAAGTCCGTTGATGCCGATTAGCATTAACCAAACCCAAATTTGTCTGAAGCGTTGTCGCTCTGTAAATAAGATGTCGTTGCTCATTTGTCTATAGTTTTAAGTTGCGTTGTGTCGTCTTTTGCCATTACTGGTAACGGTTTGCAGCTACAAGATTTGGTGATTTCGGAGACGAAAACTGTCTGCCAGCACAAAACTTGATACGAAGCACAAAGCTTCATTTACCCACTGAACCGCCAATTTCTTGTAGGTGCTGTTATGCCTTCGTTGTTTTTTCATTCGTCTGTCAGTGCGATAGGGAAGGCACACTCTTTGGCAAGTTTTGGTCAAGCGTTGGGATTGTGCGACTTGCCAATGTGTGTGACTTTGAAGCGTTGGCTTTTGTCTTGTTAAATATGTCGTTGTTTTCAATTAGGTCTGTAATTACTGCCTCAATTACTGGAACAGAAACAGCATTGCCCATTTGTTTATAAACTGCGTTGTCGTTGTCTAATAGTTTGTATGTGTCTGGGAAACCTTGAAGTCTTGCACATTCTCTCGGTGTCATTTTTCTTGCTCTACCATTTTGAACAATTCCAAGTCTGTTTGTGTCGGAAGCGGTCAGAGTAATTGAAATACTTTCGGGGTCAAGGAATTTGAAAACTTCAAATGACATATTTCCTGCTACTGGATTGTACTTGTCTTCATAAGCACTCAAGTAACCTTTGTTTACTAATGAAGTCAAAATGGTGTCAAGGTCGTTCTTCTTGTAAAATGTTTTTATTTGTTCAATAGTCAAAGATTTTCCGTCTTGATGAGTGCCGAAAGTTTTTTTTCTTCGGTTTCCGATTAGAAGATTTAAAAATTCAATCTCTGCTTTTGTACATTTCCCCTTTATTCCTAATTCCCAAGAGTGAATTGCTTGTCCACCTCTGTAATCAATAAGTCTATAGCCGTGAAGTTTTGATAAATCCTCACCAACTACATTTTTTAATTTATTTACAAAGTCTTTTGTGCATTCATAATTTTCTGGAAATTTCTTTTCAAGAATATCTTTTACAACTCGTATTGTTTTCGGTTCTGAAAAAAGTGAGGTCTGTCCGTTTTGTTCTTTAAATTTATGAGAGTCGGAAGCACCAACGTCAGAATGCAATTTGGATTTAATGTCTCCGTTTAATGTGCCAAGAATGTAAATACGAACTCTATTTTGTGGAACGCCAAAACTGCTGCTGTTTAAAAGGAAATAATTAACACTATAACCAAGATTTTTAAGGCTATTAATTATGGTTTCAAAAGTTCGTCCTTCATCGTGAGTTGTCAAACCTCTTACATTTTCAAGTAAAAATCCATTAGGCTTATATTTTGATAACAATCTTTCAACTTCAAAAAATAAAGTTCCTCTCGTTTCTCCAAATCCTCTTCGTTTTCCAGCGTATGAAAATGATTGACAAGGAAACCCTGCTAACATAAAATCAAAAGGTGGTAATTCTTCAACTTGTGTAACGTCTGAAAATGGGTTGTGTCCAAAATTTAATTCATAAGATGCACAAGCATTCTTATCAATCTCGGATGAAAAAACACATTCAGTTTTTAAATTAAACTTTTCACAAGCCTGTTCAAAGCCTAAACGAATACCACCAGTTCCTGCAAATAAATCAATGAATTTTATCATAGCACACTTTTTATCCAGTTAGACAATACTTTAAATTCTGCAACTGTATAGGCTACTGTGCAATCGCTATGATTACAAATTGTTGAAATTGCAGATGAACGCTGAAAATTTCCTGCACCGTCAAGAACATAAGCAATCTGATAACCGCTTTTGTGAACTAATGCTTGGCGGTCTGCTGCTTGTCCAGCTTTTCTTTCAATGGTGCTATTTGTAGTAACTTGAAAACTAACTTCAACGCCAACTTTTTTCTTTCCCTTTTCTACAACTAAGTCGAAAGGCATTCCGCCTTTTTTATCATAACCGTCAATGGTAATGTAACCGTTGCGAATAATTTTGTATTTGTCGCCAAGTTCTTTGGTAAGAAAATTTAGTATTTCTGTTTGTGCTAATTGACCCAAACTATTAGCGGTTGCACCGCTTGTTTGCTTACTAACGATTATATATCTCTGCTTTACAAATTTTGTTAACACATCCTCATCGCCAAGCATAGTGCCAATTTCACAAGCGGTTAAACCTGCGTGTTCAGCATAATCAGAAGTTGAAGCAAACAATAAAAGTGCAATCATATCGCACGTTAAATCGTCTAATTCTTTTTCTTTAATTAATCCTGCTCCGTCAATGAATAGTTTTCTGCTGTTTAGTCCATTAACAGGTAAAGCTTTAAACTCGTATTTAAATTTTTTCTCTTTCCAAATAAAATCGAAATAGTATTTTCCATTTGCTCCCTTTCCTTTTGGGAAAATGTCTTTGAAAGAACGACCTAAGCGTTGAATTGGTTCGCCTCCATAGTCAGACAAAACAGCTAAATGTTTAAGAAATAGATTTGATGGGTATTTGGCAACTTTTATTAAATC
>JANOMP010000055.1:0-19132 GCA_031420365.1 Cytophagaceae bacterium | reverse complement strand
ATATTGACAAACTTGGCATAGTCTGCTAATTCAAACTTCTTTTGTCCGTAAACATTGCTTTGTCCTAATGCAAGCAATAAGGTTGTTAATAAAGTAAAAGCTATTCTCATGTTGATAATTTAAATATTGAATTTGTCTATGTTTATTTGGTAAAGGTATTGTATATTTTATGTTAGTGGCTGGCAATCTTTTCGTCCGAAGGTCAGGACTCGTGTGGTAAATCAGACGTTGGAAAAGATGTCGTCCGATGGTTTGCGGTTACTGGGTTTCCGGTGTCGCAATTTTAAGGTTATATTTTAGGGGTATTGCCTTCATTTTTTCTTTTAAAAGGTCTGGGTGTTTCCAATATTTTTCACTTAACTTTTCTCGGATGTCCCTCATCATTTTAACCGCGTCAAATTTTTTATTCGTTTCCATCGTTTTTTTAATTTAATATTTCTCTTGGTGTTATAATCTCAATCATTCTGTAACCAAGTCGCAAGTTGATTGAGTTGTAAAGTCGGATACGATCAAGATTTACGATGTGCTTAAAATTACAACTTGCCAAAACATCGGAACTGTTCAATGTCGCAAGTGCTATGTGTAATGCATTGTTGCAACTCATATTAGTCAATGCACCTTCATTGGATGTAAGTCTCTGTGAGTTGAATCGCTTCATCATTGATACCAATTTCAAATGTGTATTGGTTGGGAATTTCTTTTACCTTTTCTCAAATCTCCTGCCTAGTCAACTCAAGTTCTTGAAGTGTCAGGTCGGAAAGCATAATTTTCTTTGGTTCAATATCAAATTCTTGAAACAAAGCATTGCTTCACTTCTTGAACTCTTCGTCAAAGCACCCTCCAATTACAGATGTATCTGTATAAACTTTCATTGCTCCAAAGATACTAAATTTGTTTCAAGTTGTCAATTAAAAAAATACATTTACACAGTCAAAAATCATAAAGTTCAATTGTGTTCGGTTTTTTTTTTAATTTGCTTGTTGCCAACGTTTTCGAGTTTGGTGCAGGTGGGGAAATAGAATTCCGTCCGCCCGGAATCGCTGCTGATTGAAAATATAAAGTTGAAGTTAAGAACTAAAGTTCAGCGATGTACTTTAAATCTGAACAATAGCCGAACAGAATTGCAAATGCTCATTGTTATTCTGTCTGCCCAAATGCCACAAAACCCAATGTTCGAACACATTCTAGCAAAAAAGATCGGGAATGCCGCACCACCCAATTTAGAAGTGATTGTGGGGGATTTTAATGCTTTTTAGTTTTTTATATTTAACCACAAGTTAGGTTTTGTTTAAATAGCAGCAAAAGCCTTTGTTCTCTAAACTTTACTGCAGCGATAGCTTTTTTTTGTCTTCTACTCTGTTCAGACTTACAGAAGTTCATAAGAAGACAAAAAACTTTAGTGAAAGGATAGACTATCCAATCCTAAATGCTATTGCAAAGCTTTTCTTATTCCTTTTTAAAAAAATCCCATCTTTAAAAAATCAACAAAACCACTACCTCGACTTATTTGGAGCAGCTGGTGCTGGTGCTTTTTTAATAGGATTCTTTTTTAATTCGTCAAGTGCAATTTGTATGGCTTTTTCTAATTGCGGATCTCTGCCTTTAATAACATCTACTGGCCATTGTTCTACTTCTATGTCTGGAGGAGTGCCTACGTTCTCAATTCCAAATCCATTTTCATCAAAAAACGCAAGATTAGGTGCAGTAACTACTCCGCCATCTATAAACTCAGGAAAACCAAGTACACCAACTAAGCCACCCCAGGTAGTTTTGCCAACAATAGTCCCCAATTTTGCTTGGCGAAATAGATAAGGAAGATAATCCCCGCCAGAACCAGCAGTTTCATCAATCAGCATTACTTTTGGGCCTTGAATAGATGCATTTGGCGCTTTCTGATCTTTACCGTAACGGTATCTCCAATAAGATTGTACAGGGCGTTTTAATAAATCAATGTAATAATCAGCTAATTGGCCACCACCATTAAATCTTTCATCAATGATTATTCCTACTTTGTTAACCTGCGGAAAGAAATAACGCTTAAAATATTCATGACCACCCGAACCTGTATTAGGTACATAAACATAAGCTACTTGCCCATTAGTGGCTTCACTTACTTTCTTCATATTTCCTTCTACCCAATCTCTGTTTCGCAAAGCAACTTCATTAGTCACAGGCACCACTTTTACGGTTCGGGAATTAGCGCCATCCGCAGAAGAAGCCACAATAATGTTCACTATCTTTTCGGCAGTATTTTCAAAATAGCTATAAAAGTTTTTATCTACAGTAACATCCGCACCATTAACTTTTAAAATATAATCTCCTACCTGTACATTTACGCCAGGCTCTGTTAAGGGAGAACGTAAGTCTGGAGTCCAGTTTAATCCTCCGTAAATTTTCTTAATCTGGTAGCGGTTATTTTTAATTTCATAATCAGCTCCTAGTAATCCGCCAGGTACAATATCAGGCGTTGAACGTCTGTCGCCACTTGCATCAAAGCGATGATGCCCTACAGAAAGTTCACTAAACATCCATTGCATTACACGGTATAAATCGTTAGTGCTGGCTACATCAGGTAATAAAGCTTCATATTTTTTTTTCATACCAACCCAATCAACCCCATGCATTTTTGCGTCATAAAAGAAATCTCTATTTACCCTCCATGCCTCATTAAAAATATTATTCCACTCTTGTTTTGGAGATATTTTTACCTGTATGGCACTCATGTTAATCATAGATTCTGGCGTAGGTTTTTGTCCTGTTGAACTAATACCCCATTTGCCTTTTAATACAAATAATATTTTCTCGCCCTTTGCTGCAATACTATAATCATCGGCAGGCATAATTACTTCTTCTTTCTTCTTTTTAAAAGAATATAAATGAAGATTTGTGGAGCCTGCATCATGTGGAGCGGCAGCTAGATAAAACAATTCACCTTCTTTAACAACTGATAATGAGCGGTATCGGCCCTTTACTAAAGGAAATGGAACAATTCTATTCTGAATGCCATCCCAATCAATTTTTAATTTGGTACCAACAGAGTCTGCTTTATATGGCATTTTGCTCTTAACATCTGCTACCATTTGCTCTATTTCGTTCTCCTTTGCAAATGGCGAAATCACCTGCTTTTGTAGGGTTACCAAATAAATTGAGTTTGTAGCTTCCATATCATTGCTGGATTGATCGAACCAATTTAAAACTGGGCCTGCATCTGTACTGGCAAGCATGTAAATATATTTTCCAGATGGATCAAACTTAGGCTCCGTTACGTTAGACAATGCATCAGTAAGCGCATAAGATTTATTTTCAGATACCGAGTAAATAAAGGCTTGTTGAAAATTTGTTTCAGCAATAGTGGTGTAGGCAATATGGTTAGCATCAGAAGACCAACTCCCAAAAAGTTCTCTAAATGCACCAGGGGTATAATGTGAATCTTCGGCAATTTTTGTTGTTCTACCTGAAGCAATATCCGATACATACAAGCGGCGCCCATTATCTACAAAAGCTATTTTTTTACTATCAGGAGACCAATGGATATAGGCATAAAAACCAGATCCGTTTAGTTTAATGGTCTGAGGTTGAGAATTACCTTCATGGCTTTTTATATGCAATTCATATTCACCAGATGCATCGCTAAAATAGGCAATCAATTTTCCATCGGGTGACCAAGAAGGCTCTTTTTCATGTACGCCTGCTGTATTTGTTAAATTAAAAACATCTCCTTTATCAGCCGGAATGGTTACGATATCACCACGATAATCAAACACAACTCTTGCACCTGAAGGAGAAATATCACCACCCCGTATATACTGGTCTCCCTTTACATATCTTTCTCGTTGGTCTAACAAGTCAGCTGCAATACCAATGCTGACTTTAGAAGTACTATTATTGGTTGTATTGTATACATGTAAATATCCAGCTTGTGAAAAAACAATTCCATCAGAAGAACCTTCAAGGCTAGAAACAGGGAAATTAGTGTATTTTGTAAGCTGACTTACAGATTTGGCTGCAATATCATAACTGTATAAATTGAACTCTCCATCACGATCACTACGGAAATAAACTTTATTTCCCTTCCAAACTGGTTTGGAATCATTACTACCAGTTTTGGGTTTTGGTATTTCAGTAACATTATGCGATTTAGTGTCATAAAGCCATATCCGGCTCATGGTTCCACCTCGGTAGTTTTTCCATTGTTCAAACCTGTCGGGGATGTTTGTATAAGCAATACTGCTTCCATCAGGACTGTAGGTCGCCCAAAATGCATTGGGAATTGGCAATTGCTGTTCTGCCCCAGTTGCTATATCAACTGTAAATAATTGATAATAACGATTAGTAAAACTGTTGCGTTGAGAAGCGAATAATATTTTTTTGCCGTCTGGAGAAAAGTCTCTAACCAAATCAGCACCGGGATGCCAAGTCAATCTTTTAGGTACGCCGCCAGCAACAGGAACTACAAAAACATCTACATTACCATCATACTGGCCAGTAAAAGCAATCATGCTTCCATCCGCAGAAAACACAGGGTTTGATTCTGAACCTTCACTTACGGTAATTCTTCTCGGATAGCTACCATCTCTATTTGCCACCCATAAATCTTCTGCGTAAATAAATGCGATGGCATTTTTGCTAATTGTGGGTTGCCATAATAGCCTTGTATCGGTTGTGTTTTGGGCAAACAATACCGAAGTAAATAATAGAGCCAATGTTAATGTTAAAATAGAGCGAAGCTTTATCATAATTAAAGAATTAGAGTTTGAAAAATTTTGGTGGTTAACTGGAGCCTATAAAAGCTTCAACTGTAAATATACATAGTTTGCTATGCAAAGCAAAGGCTGTGTAGATTAAAGTATTGTAGAGTAGATAGCTTGTAGGTAAGAACCGAGTTTGAATTTTGTCTTTGTGAAATGAAGTTTAATAAAAGAATGATTTATAAAACGAAAGTTTGATTAACCACAAAACTATTTTTGGAACACTAAAACCCGCCTTTTGGGTAGGTGTTGTTCGAGCGAAACGCAAGCGTTAAGGGTAAAAATGCGTGAACAAAAACTATTCAATCTTCAACGGTATGTTTTTTTTAATACTTTGTGATAAAAAAAATGGATTTACAGGATTTAGAGTGAAACCCTGAATTTTATAAAATTAATTAATGATTGCTGAATTACTGAATTTGTTGTTAGCCTTACTTTTGCGTTTCGACGCACCGTAGGTATGCCGGTCCAATTGAAAAAAGTAACAAAAAAACACTCACAAAAAAAAATCCTGAAGGCCGTCCGCCATGAATTTTTAAATTAATTATCTAGCTATTAGTAATTTAACTTGCTTAAAAATTTTCATACGGACGTTTTTGTGATTAATGGAACAATCAGTGATTTGTTTTCTAAAAGGTTTTATTTAATAATATTTCTCCACTCTAAATCCTGTAATGCCTAATAAAATTTACAAAAATCTTTTTTAGAGCTACCTCAAATCAACGAGGGTAACCCCCTGTCCTCCTCTATCGGCATGTTCGTCGCTTAAGCTTTTTATTTGTTTATAACTTTTTAAATGATTCTTTATCAGGCTTCTTAAAATTCCATCTCCTTTTCCATGTACAATTCTAAGTTGAGGGTAGCCCAATAATATCGCATCGTCTAATAAATTATCCACTAATGTTAATGCTTCATCTCCTCTTTTTCCTCTAATGTCAAGGTTGAAACTAAAATGACTTAATTTCTCGTTCATGTCATAGCCTTTCAAGTTCTCTTTGGGTGTTTCCTTTACTGAGGCTTTATATTCCTTTTTAGAAACTTTCTCTAATCTATTTAATTTCAAAACAGATTTTAACTCACCAAATAATATCTCAGCTTCTTTCCCATTTAAAGTAAGAACTTGTCCAAAAGTTTCCTGGTCTTGTAACTTTACAAAATCGCCAATTCCCAATTTTCCTTCTTCTTTTTCCCAAACTGATTTAGGTATTATTTGAGTTCTTGGTTTCTCAATTTTTAGCAGTTCTTTTTCAAAAACTTGTAATTCTTGTCGCACTACTTTGGTCAATTCTTTATCGGCTTTGTTCTCTTTTATTTCCCTTATAGTACTTTCTATCTTTTTATTTGCCTCTTTTAGTAGATTTTTAGCTTGCTCTTTAGCAGTATCTAATAATCTTTTTCGGTCATTTTCAAGAAAATTCTTTAATGAATTATACTGGCTTACCTTTTCTTTCAATTCTCGTGTTTCTTTTTGTAGATCGGCATTTTGATCGGAGAAAACTTTTTTTTCTATCTCTAATTCTTTTAAAAGTTTTTCAAAGTTTACTTGGCTTTTACCCAACTTCTTTTTTGCATTTTGGATTATGAAAGTTGGAAGGCCAATTTTTTGAGCTACTTCTAAAGCAAAAGAACTCCCCGGCTTACCGATTTCTAATTCATATAGTGGTTCAAGATGTTCAGCATCAAACTTCATAGCTCCATTTACTAAACCGTTGTTTTTGTCGGCAAATACTTTCAAGTTAGTGTAATGGGTATTTGCTATGCCAAACGCTTTATTTTTAAGTAATTGCTCTAAAATTGCTTCAGCCATTGACCCACCTAAAGTAGGTTCAGTTCCTGTACCGAATTCATCAATTAAAAATAGCGTATACTTATTTGAATTTTCTAAAAAATGCTTCATATTGGTTAGATGAGAGCTGTAGGTACTCAAATCATTCTCAATACTTTGTTCGTCGCCAATATCTATAAACAGATTCTTGAATACTCCAATTTTTGAATCAGGTGAAACCGAAACCAAAAGTCCACATTGGGCCATATATTGAATTAAACCAATAGTTTTCAACATTACCGATTTGCCACCAGCATTTGGCCCAGAAACTATCAAAATTCTATTTTCTTTATTCAAGCTGACTCGCAAAGGCACCACTTTTTTCTTGACTTTTTGATGAGCCAAATATAATAAGGGATGTACCGCAAAGGACCAATCTACAATGGCTTCATTTACAATTAGCGGATTAAAAGCATTAATTTTTTGTGCTAATCTAGCTTTTGCTCTTATAAAGTCGATTAAGCCTAAAAAAAAGTATGATTTTTCTAAATCGGCTAATTGGGGTCTTAATACAGTGGTAAGTTGCTCTAAAATCTTAATTATTTCTCTTCGTTCTCGTATTTCAAGATCCCTAATTTCGTTGTTTGCTTCTAAAACTTCTCCAGGTTCCACAAATGCAATTTGTCCAGTAGAAGATTCATCATGCACAAAACCGGAAAGTTTTCTTTTATGTTCAGCAAGTAAAGGCAAAACCAATCGCCCATTTCTTACCGTCAAACTCATCTCGTCTCCAATCCAACCCGAATTTTTGGCAGTTCGGTATATTCTTTCGAGTGTTCTTTTTACATTTTGTAGTTCTGCTGCAAGTTTCCTTCTGATTTCAAACAATTCTTTCGAAGCATTGTCTTTTACTGTCCCTTTTTCATCAATAACTAAATTTATTTGTCCAATCAAATTACTCCAGCCTTCCTTATTATACTCAGGCAAAGCATTCTCCATTAATTTTTTGAGTTGGGGGTAAATTCCCTCTGGCTTGTTTTTAAAAAAATGAAAAATTTGTTGAATAGTGGTGAGTGATAATTTAATATCAAAAAATTCTTCTTGATCTAAGTAAGCTCCTTCTATCGCCGCTCTCCTTAAATAGGGAAGAACATCAAGATAATTTTGATTGGGAAAACTAGATTCCAATTGAAGAATCAATCGAAATTCCGCGGTTTGGTCAATCATTTTTTTGATTTGTTCAAACCTTTCTGAGAACTTAATCTTATCTACAAACGTCCTACCCAAAGAGCTTACACATTCTTCAGTTAACAATTGCCTAATCTTATCGAAACCTAATTTTACTTCTATGTTTTGCGGGTATAGCATCCCTATTTGTTAAAATATTAAAATACAAAAATACACTATTAGATTGTTTTATTGATTTGCTTTTTTATTTTTTTCGAAAATCATTAAACTATCTGAAAATTTTTAAGAATATCTAAATTTGCCTTTATCTTAGTGCTGTGCTTAAAAAGTTTTAAATTTTTAACACTTTTTTTGGATTCCATCTTTTTGTAACATTCAAGGGTGAGTTTATTTTTTTTGTGTTTTTTATGAATAACTAAATGTATAACGGGTGAAAAACTTTAATAAATGAGAAAGAAAAAAATTGAACTTTTTAAAACCAATTGAGTATTTTCGTAAATCCGCTGCATTTAAATTCTGAATTCGGCAAATAAAAAATAGCCTAAATTGAATTTTTAGGCTTTTAAAAACTAGTATATAGATTTTATGAATTATTGGAAACAACCGAATAATTGCCTTTAGCTGGCATAATAGCCCAAAGAATTAGATATACTATTACAACCGGTGCGGGTGTAAAAAATCCTGCGGCAACTATAACTCTTAATAAGGTTACATCCACATTCCAATATTCAGCAAATCCTGCCATTACACCACCTAACATCGAAGCATTTCCTTTTATTCTATTTAACTTTTTCATATTTGTAAACTGTTTGTTTTGTTTTATGAATCAAAAATAGCATGAAATAAGGTACTGTGCAATGCAAAGTACACAAATGGATTGAATAGGTGAGGAATGGTGAATTGATTATTTACATATTTAAAAGGGCTAAGTTTATTTTTATTAAATTAGGAATGAGTTTAGTTTTAGCTCTTTTTTCTTTATTTATCAAATTAGGTTTGAATTATTAATTAAGTTTTGATTTATATACTCTAAGGCGTGTAATGAAAGGAGTTATTAAAATAAAACAAGCAAAATTTAATTAATATTGAATTCCAATTCGAACTTTTTTCTTTTAATTTTAACAATTACATTTGAGTTTATTTTATAATCAATAAGTTGATTTCGATGATAGAATCGAAACAAATATTTAGTTCAAATTCATAAAACATCACCTAGAATATAGGTCAAATTAATTTACAAAAGTTTTAAAAAATAAATAAGGAAATCTTTAAAATAGTAGAAGATTTTATTGTAGTGAAAGGTTAAATTAAAAAGAAATATGAATGGAAAGTGACATAGAATTGTCAACCGTTGTGTTGTGTTATAGATCAAATGAATCAATCATCAAATTCGCCAATGTATTGATCAACTCATTTTTGATGCAAAAACAAAAAAGATAATCGCTTGCCCAATTGGTATTGATTATAAATTATGGCCCATATTTTTAAACGATACGGTAGAACTTATTTTTGAATACTTGTTTGAAAGAAAAATAAATTGTGAAACAATAACTTTAAATGGACCTCAGGGGTTTACATTAAAGGAGATTATTAATCTTACAGCTAAAATATCAAAAAGGTATGTTTTTATTTTGCCAGTTCCAAAATTTTTTCTTTTGACAATTAAAATAATTTTAGAGACTTTCAAATTAAAAATAGGCCCTAAACCTGACCAAATTTCTAGGATTTACAGCAAAAAAGAAGTTCAGCAAATATCTTTTAATTTTACCACACTGGAAAACTATTTAAAAGAATCTATATCCTAGTAAAAAAACTTCCTTATAATTTTGGGTTTGGCGGTTTTATCGGATTTTCGAAATTATTTGCACCTTTTACTTTTACTTTTCTTTTATACACTTTATCATGGCAAGAAGCATAGATTGTATCAAAGTTTGGACCTCCAAAACATAGATTTGATACTTGACCTTTCGTTTTTGGGCTTGGAATTATTGCGTTTACTCTACCCAACTGGTCTAAAACTTGTACGCCAGACATAGTACAGACGTAAATTCTTCCGTCTTTGTCGCATTTTAAACCATCGGCCCAGGCATTTTCCTCCGTATCTCTTACATGAAGCCATCCAAACTTTTGTTTATGTGCTAAGGTTCCATCCGTTTGGATTTGATATACCCAAACCCAATGTGAGGTAGACTCTGTAACGTATAGTTGAGTTTGGTCTGGAGATAAACAAAGTCCGTTTGCAAACTTTAATCCTTCGTCTACAACAATTCTCTCTCCATTAGGTCTTATTAAGTAAAGTTTGCTAGGTCGTTCTCTTCCATCTGGTGAGGTTAAATAAATGTTGCCATTATAAGTTATTGTAATGTCGTTTCCTGGGGTTTCTTCCGCTAAGACAGTGATATTTCCTAAATCATCATAGCTATGCACTTGTTTAGTAGGAGGTTGTGACCAAGCCCCTGTAATCGTTATCATTTTATTATCTCTTGAAAAGGTAGTTCCGCTAGCTTTTTTTGAATCAGAAATGAATTCTTTAAGAATTCCATCTAAGCCTATCTTATATGTTTTTGAATTTGGAATATCTTGAAAAAAAACTTCGCCTTTTGCATTTACCGCCGTTCCTTCTGTAAAACCGTAGTTTTCACCAACCAATTCCCAAGTTTCTTCTGGAATTAGAATATCGTTTAAAAATTGATTTTTTGAATTGTTACTAAACAATGATTTGGGATAGTCTCGCCATAGCCAACGCATAGCATCAGGAAAAACGGCTGTTCCATGTTGTCCATTATGTCCTCCTTCACCCCAAATGTGTTTTACATCATACCCTGCAAATGACAATGCCCTTTGCATACTCTCATTTGCTTTCCACCAGTCTCCTGCGAATATATTATTGTCGTTTGCACCATCTTGAAGAAAAATTCGAATAGGTTTTGGCTCATGTTTTCTAATTAAAATATCATACCGATCCGCACCCCTTAGTCCTACATAAGTACCAATAGCACTAAAAACTTTAGAAAAAGCATCAGGACGTTCCCATGCAGCTGTAAATGCACAAACTGCTCCACTACTACTACCGCCAATTGCTCTATCTATTCCGTTTTTTGAAAGTATTATTTGGCGGCCATCGGCTGTTTTAAGTTTTTCTACTTCTGGCAAAACTTCATCTAGAATAAATCTAGCATAGGCATCTCCAAGCCCATCATATTCAAAGCTTCTGTTTAATCTATCAATGGAAGTATTATTGTTAGATGATTTAACTTTTCCAGGGCTTATAAAAACTCCAATAGTTATGGGCATTTCTTTGGAATAAATTAAATTATCGAAAACCACTGGTGCTTTCCATTGGATACCATCTTGGTTCACATAAACGCAGGCTGGTGTTTTTCCTGTGTATTGGGCGGGAATATACACCGATACTTCTCTCCAAGTTCCAGGAAATATACTAGATTTTCCGATTTCGAATTTTAAAATTTCCCCTTTTGGCACATTAGGTTGTTCAATTGAGGCAGGATCTACGGGATAGTTTTCTGTAGGATTTTGTGCAAGGCATACCCAATAGTTTAATACTAAGAGCAAAGAGATAATTGTTTTCATGGGTTTAAAAAGTATTAAAGGTTTGAATTAAATTTCATTTTGGCAGCAATAAATAATTACATCCTAATTTAAATTTCATAAAATTGCTGTGTTAAAATTAGAATATTTTTTTTAAATTTCAATGGAAAACTTTGGATTATAGACTCATTTAAAAGTCCAAGCAACTATTCTACTTTTCTTATTCCCAACAAGTAAAGGAATAGTTTTTAGTTGAGTGACCTCAACTTTTTTCAACATTTTATAAATCCTTTGAAGATTTTCTTTTTTTGATACTAAAGTAGTAAACCACCGGCATTGATTTTTAAAAGAGGTACTCTCAATTATCATTTTGACAATAAAGCCAATTTCTCCTCCTTTACACCACAGTTCGGTATTCTGTCCTCCAAAATTAAGAATTACTTCGGTCTTTTTTTTTAAGTTTTTTAATTTTCTCACTGTCCCTGCCTTAGCTTCTTCCATTGATCCATGAAAAGGGGGATTGCAAATAGAGCAATCAAAAAAATCTTCTTTTTTAATAATTCCTTTAAATATGTTTTTGTGATCTTCTTGAATTCTTAGTTCAATACTATTTTTTAGGATTGTATTTTTTTCTAAATTTAATTTTGCAGCTTCAAATGCTGTTAAATCAATTTCGCTACCAACAAAATTCCAGCCATATTCTAAATAGCCTAACATAGGATAAATACAATTTGCTCCAGAGCCAATATCTAAAATATTTACATTTTTAAAAGAGGGACTTGGGTCTTTAAAAGACAATAGGTCAGCTATTTGATGAATGTATTCGGCTCTACTGGGAATTGGTGGGCACAAATAATTTTCTGGTATTTCCCAAAATACAAGTGGATATTGTGAAAATAAAAGTGCTTTATTTAACAATTTTACTGCAATTGGATCTGCAAAATCAATAGTGACATTTCCAGTTTTATTGGTAGAAACAAAAGATGAAAGTTCTGGTAGCTTAGCAGTTAAGCGATCAAAGTTATAGAAACCTTGATGCTTATTCCTCAAATGGAATAAAGGTTTTTTTTCAATTTGGGAGGACGTTCAAGGTTAATCACTTGGTGCGTTCAATGGTATACTGGACTAAGTTTCTCAATGCATCTTTATAACTGGTTTGCGGAAAGGTATCCAAAATCTCAAAAGCCTGAGCTACAATAGCTTTCATTTTGGTTTCCGTGTAGGAAATTCCACCGGAGTTTCTTACAAATTTAATAACTTCAGCTACTTTTTTCGGCTTTTCAGATTCATTTTTTATTATATTAATAATGTGTCTCTTATTTAACCACGAGGCATTATTTAATGCATAAATAAGAGGCAGAGTCATCTTTTTCTCTTTTATGTCTATTCCAGTTGGTTTTCCTATTTCATCGTCACCAAAGTCAAATAAATCATCCTTTATTTGAAAAGCCAAACCAATTTTTTCTCCTAAAAGTCGTGCTTTTTCTATCAACACATCATCAGCTCCAGCAGAAGCGGCTCCAACCGCACAGCAAGAAGCAATTAGTGAAGCAGTTTTTTTTCTGATTACATCAAAATATACTTCTTCAGTAATATCTAGTTTTCTAGCTTTCTCTATTTGAAGTAGTTCCCCTTCACTCATTTCTCTAACGGCATTATTTACAATTTCCATTAGATTATAATCTTTATTTTTTAGACTTAAATCAAGTCCTTTAGTAAGTAAAAAATCACCTACCAAAACTGCAATTTTGTTCTTCCAAAGGGCATTGATGGAGAAAAAACCTCTTCTGTAATTTGAATCATCAACCACATCGTCGTGAACTAAAGAAGCAGTGTGTACTAATTCAATTAAAGAAGCACCTCTATAAGTAGATTCAGTAATTCCCCCAAAAGTACCAGCAGAAAGAAACACAAACATAGGCCGTATTTGTTTGCCTTTTCTATGAATTATGTATTTCATGATTTGGTCCAATAGCATTACATTGGATTTCATAGAATCTCTAAACTTTTTTTCAAAGTTTTTCATTTCTTGTGCTATAGGAGCCTGAATATCGGATATAGATACGGTCATTAAGATAGTAAAACCTTGATTGCCAAGGATTTTTATTTATAAGGAATTGGTTCTTTTAAAATCATAGCAAATTTAATCGATTAATCTAAAGGAACATTATTAAATTGATTCAATCTGAAATATTTATTTTTAATTTGGATTTAAAGGTGTGAAATTGTAAGAGCTTTGGAGTGAAAATTTCTGCTCTCCTTTTAAAATTTAAGGCACTATAGGATTTAGAGTGAAACCCTGAATTTTATAAAATTAATTAATGATTGCTGTTTACTGAATTTGTTGTTAGCCTTAATTTCAGCATCGGCTGACCGCAGGTATGCCTGTCCAATTGAAAAATTAACCGCTGGACGTTTCGCAAAAAAACATGCACAAAAAATATCCTGAAAGCCGTCCGCCATGAATTTTTAAATTAATTATCTAGCTATTAGTAATTTAACTTGCTTAAAAAATTTCCATACGGACGGTCCGAATATATTCGGAATGTGATTAATGGAACAATGTTTATTTGTTTTCTAAAAGGTTTTATTTAATAATATTTCTCCACTCTAAATCCTGTAATGCCCATTTTTATTTTAAAAACCCATTTTTTGTTTTGTTTTTCATTAAATTTTATAGCTTGAATTTTGTTTAAAAAGATATTAACATATAAATTGCATTGTTTTTAGTATTAATAATCAATCCATTACGATTTAAAATTTTTTTCCTGACAAATTTAACGAACAAATATGCCCGACAAATTAGTCGGGTTTTATTTTTTGTGCTATTTAAGACTTAATTTTGAGCAGAATTTAAAAAATATGAAAAGCCAAACAGATATTTTTCCTCAAGTAACAATTTTAAAATATAATGCAGGCAACATTATGTCCGTTATTCATGCTTTAGAACGAATCGGGGCTTCCTACGAGTTAACTGATGATATTGACAAAATTAAAAAAGCGCAAAAGATTATTTTTCCTGGGGTAGGAGAGGCGGGTTCTGCAATGAAAAGCTTAAGAGAGACAGGTTTAGATGTAATAATTCCGACTTTAAAGCAACCATTTTTGGGTACTTGTGTAGGAATGCAGCTTCTTTGTGAGTATTCGGAAGAAAGTGATACGCATTGTTTAGGTGTTTTTAATATTCCAATTCTTAAATTTCCCAAGACAGAGGGATTTAAAATTCCTCAAACGGGTTGGAATAATATATTTGATATTAATACTGAGATTTGCCAAGGAATTAAAGAAAATAGTTATGTATATTATAATCATGCTTACTATGCCCCAATATGTGAGTTTACCGTTTCAAAAACGGAGTATATGCTTCCTTATTCGGCTATTTTACAAAAAGACAACTTTTATGCCTGCCAATTTCATTCTGAAATAAGCGGAGAGGTGGGGCAGCAAATATTTAAAAATTTTATTGAACTTTAATTATTTATGATACAAATAATACCTGCTATTGATATTATTGATGGGAAGTGCGTTAGGCTTACCCAAGGAGATTATTCAAAGAAAAAGATTTATAATGAAAATCCTCTTGAAGTAGCCAAAGAAATAGAAGACGCAGGAATAACCAGGTTACATTTAGTTGATTTAGATGGAGCCAAACAAAAGAAGATTATTAATCATAAAGTACTAGAGAAAATTGCAAACGCCACGTCTTTGCATATTGATTTTGGAGGAGGTATTCATTCCGATGCTGCTGCTCAGGCCGCATTTGATTATGGAGCCAAGCAAATTACAGGTGGGAGCATTGCTATTAAAAACCCAGAGATGGTTTATTCTTGGATAGAAAAATATGGCTCAGAAAAAATAATATTAGGAGCAGATGCAAAAAACGAAAAGATAGCAATAAGTGGTTGGGAGGAAGCCACTGAAGTTTGGATTTATGATTTTTTGGAGGATTTTATTGCAAAAGGAATAAATTATACCATTAGTACTGATGTTGAAAAGGATGGTTTACTTCAAGGTCCATCGTTTGATTTATATTCAAATCTACAAGATAGATTTAAAGAGCTAAAAATTATTGCAAGTGGAGGGGTTAGTTGTATGAAAGACATTGAACTATTAAACGATAAAGGTATTTTTGGAGTAATTGTTGGCAAAGCTTTTTATGAAGGAAGAATAACTTTGAGAGAACTAAAAAATTTTATATGCTAACGAAAAGAATTATTCCATGTTTGGATATTAAGGATGGAAGAACTGTAAAAGGAACTAATTTTATTAATCTTCGGGATGCAGGAGATCCAGTGGAATTGGCCGCTGAATATGCACTTCAAGGTGCAGATGAACTTGTTTTTTTAGATATTACCGCCACCATAGAAGAACGCCGAACACTCTTAGCTTTAGTTTATAAAGTAGCTCATGCCATAAATATCCCATTTTGCGTTGGGGGTGGTATAAGTAGTATTAACGATGTTTCAAAACTTTTAAACGCTGGTGCAGATAAAGTATCCATCAATACAAGTGCAGTTAAAAAACCTCAATTAATATATGATTTAGCAAAGGAATTTGGAAGCCAATGTATTGTAGTCGCAATAGATACAAGAAATATAGAAGGAGAGGATTTAGTACATACCCATGGAGGGAGAAAAGTAACAGAATTAAAAACTTTAGATTGGGCAAAAAAAGTAGAGGAATTAGGTGCAGGTGAAATTTTATTAACTTCCATGGATTCTGATGGCACTAAAGATGGTTTTGCAAATAGACTAACTTGTATTATTTCAGAAAGTTTGAATATCCCAATTATTGCCTCCGGTGGTGCTGGAAATATGGAACATTTTTACGATGTTTTTACAGAAGGAAAAGCAGACGCAGGTTTAGCAGCAAGCATATTTCATTTTAAAGAAATTGGCATTCCTGAACTTAAAAACTTTTTAAAATCTAAAGGGATTTCTATTCGAATTTAATTAATTTTGGCTTTTTTATTAAAGTATTTTATGTAGTTTTTAACTGCTTGTTCCCATTTAATGACATTTTGCCATGAATCTTCTCCATGGCACGTCATTTGTGCAAAATATTTTACGTTATAATTTGCATTTTTCTAAATTATACGTAATTTCATTTACCATTTTGATAAAATATTAGGTGTTTCATGCAGAATAATGACAAGTACGGTAATTTAGATTTTTCAGGAAGAAATCTTGAAAGTGTAGAAATGATAGAGATAGCACCACCTGATGAAGTGATGGAAGATAATAACAACCTTCCAGAAGATTTATCTATTTTGCCCTTAAGGAATACGGTGCTTTTTCCAGGTATTGTTATTCCAGTTACTGTAACAAGAACCAAAGGGATACGATTAGTTAAAAAAGCATATAAAGGAGATAAAACACTTGGGATAGTATCTCAAGTAAGACAAACCAACGAGGAGCCCACAGAAGCAGATTTGTATAAAGTAGGTACAATAGCTCATATTTTAAAAATGATTGTTCTTCCAGACGGAAATGTAACCATTATACTACAAGGCAGAAGGAGATTTAAAGTACTAGAATATTTAAAATTTGATCCTTTTCTAACTGCCAAAGTGACATATATAGAAGATAAGTTTCCAAATGTTAAGAAAAAGGAAACTAAAGCACTCATACAAAGTTTAAAAGAGGTGGCATTGAATATTCTTAATCTTAACCCTGAAATACCGCGAGATGCTCAAATTGCTATTAACAACATTGAAACACCCAATTTTTTAACTCATTTTTTGTCATCCAACCTAAATATTGGCATTTCTGACAAACAGCTTTTGTTAGAAACTTTTGATGGACAAGAGCAAGCAACAAAACTGCTTGAACACATGATGAAAGAAGTTCAAGTTTTAGAAATAAAAAAGGACATTCAATTTAAAGCAAGTTCAGATATAGACCAACAACAGAAGGAATATTATTTAAGACAACAGATAAAAGTTTTGCAGGAGGAGTTAGGTATGGATTCGCCTGACCAAGAAGTTGAGAAATTAAGGGCAAAAGGTGCCAAGAAACATTGGAAGCCCGAAGTTAATGAGCATTTTAATAAAGAGTTGAATAAAATATCCAGAATGAACGCTATGTCACCAGAGTATGGCGTTTCACTAAGTTATGCCG
This sequence comes from Cytophagaceae bacterium, assembly GCA_031420365.1. Lineage (GTDB taxonomy): Bacteria > Bacteroidota > Bacteroidia > Cytophagales > Spirosomataceae > Leadbetterella. Next base: position 1,763 of record JANOMP010000055.1, on the reverse strand, counting down.
AACTTTTGGTAGAATTGCCCTGGAATGAAAACTCAAAGGATAATTTTTCTTTAATTCGAGCTAAAAAAGTGTTAGATGGTGATCATTTTGGTCTTAAAAAAGTTAAGGAAAGAATTTTAGAATACTTGGCTGTTTTGAAACTTAGAAATGACATGAAAGCCCCACTTTTATGTTTATATGGACCTCCAGGAGTTGGTAAAACTTCCTTGGGTAAATCTATTGCAAAGGCATTAGGAAGAGAATATATAAGAGTGGCATTAGGAGGTATTCATGACGAGGCGGAGATAAGAGGCCATAGAAAAACCTACATTGGAGCAATGCCTGGCAAAGTAATTCAGAACATTCAGAAAGCTAAAAAAAGCAATCCTGTTTTTATTCTTGACGAAATAGATAAAATATCTAGAGACCATAGAGGTGATCCTTCCAGTGCACTTTTAGAAGTATTGGACCCAGAACAAAACTATGCTTTTAAAGACAATTATTTGGAAGTAGAATACGATTTGTCGAAAGTCTTATTTATAGCTACTGCCAATTCATTAGATAGTATTCAGCCGGCCTTGAGAGACAGAATGGAAATAATTGAGCTAAGCGGCTATACGGTTGAAGAAAAAGTTGAAATAGCAAAAAGGCATTTAATACCTAAGCAAATTGAGGCTCATGGATTAAAAGCAAGTATGTTTAAACTTACAAATGGTGCAATAGTTAAACTAATAGAGGGTTTTACAAGAGAATCTGGGGTGAGGAAACTAGAACAGAAAATTGGCAGTTTGGTACGTAAAATAGCTAAATCGGTGGCTATGGAGGAGGTTTATAGCCCCAATGTAAAAGAAGATGATATAGAAAGATTGCTCGGTCACGCCATTTATGATAAAGATTTATATGAAGGTAACGAACTTGCTGGTGTGGTCACAGGCTTGGCATGGACGCCAGTTGGTGGTGATATTTTGTTTATAGAATCAAATCTAAGTAAAGGTAAAGGAGGTCTAACACTTTCTGGACAATTGGGAGATGTTATGAAAGAATCTGCCATAACCGCCTTATCTTATCTAAAATCTCATTCTGAAGATTTAGATATAGATTATAGAGTGTTTACTAATTATGACCTACATATTCACGTGCCTCAAGGTGCTGTACCTAAAGATGGACCCTCAGCTGGAATAACGATGTTAGTTTCCATGGCTTCTATTTATACTCAAAGAAAGTTAAGAAAAGACCTTGCAATGACTGGAGAAATAACACTTCGAGGTAAGGTACTTCCAGTTGGTGGGATTAAAGAAAAGATTTTAGCTGCAAAAAGAGCTAATATTAAGCACATAGTAATGTGTTATAAAAACGAAAAAGATGTTCAGGAAATAGGCGAGGAATACACCAAAGGTCTCACGTTTCATTATGTAAACTATGTAGATGAAGTACTGGAAGCGGCCTTGTTGAATGAGAAAGTGAAAAAGCCCATAATTTTTACTTTTCCGGAAGAACCAAAAAAAGAAATGCAATTAGGAATGAATTAATACAAAAGAGCCGAGAGGCTCTTTTGTATTATATAAATCAACTTCAATTTCTAAAATAAAAATAATTTAATTGCAATCGACTGCTCGAAATTTAAGTTATTTTTGTAAATTCTTTTTACTGTCAAACGGTTAATAATTAAATTCAAGTAAAATTATGTCTGATTTAGATGAAATAGGGTTTGAATTCACCTTATCAAAACTACCCCCTCCCAATTTTCGAATAAATTGTATTGTATTTTTTCAATATTCTTCTCA
>JANOMP010000054.1:0-4124 GCA_031420365.1 Cytophagaceae bacterium | reverse complement strand
TTAAAGGTAAAAATGAATATCTTCCTATTCCTCAGACTCAAATAGATTTACAAGGTAAAGATGTTTTACCTCAAAATCCTGGATATTAATTAATCCTAAGATTTTGAAAAATTAAATAGGGTGGAAGTTTACTTCCGCCCTTTTTTTGTTATTTTTATGCCAATAAAACCTATCCTTTTTAATGACTCAACGTTATTTATTTATTTTATTTTTCGCACTTATTGTTTGGTCCTGCAAAGAAGCCCCATTATTCGAGAAAATTGAGGCAAAAGATTCAGGAATTACATTTTCAAATAGAATTATTGAAAATGATTCTATGAATATTCTCGATTTTGAATATGTGTACAATGGCTCAGGAGTGGGTATTGCTGACTTTAATAATGATGGGCTTCAAGATGTTTTTTTTAGTGGAAATCAAGTAGCCAATAAACTCTATCTTAACAAAGGAGATTTTAAATTTGAAGACATTTCTTCTTATGCCGGCATAGAAGCAAAAAATAGATGGTGTGCAGGAGTGGTAACCGTAGATATTAATTCTGACGGTCTTGTGGATGTATATGTAGCTGCCACAGTAAAGGAGCCTGCATCTGAAAGGCAAAACTTATTATTCGTAAATCAAGGTTTAAAAAACGGGAAACCCATTTTTAAAGAAATGGCAGCCGAGTACGGCGTCAATGATTCTGGACATTCTGAGAATGCCTCTTTTTTTGATTATGATAATGACGGAGATTTAGATTTGTATGTGCTTACGAATGAAATAGATCAATATCCAAATACTTTTCGACCAAAAGTTACAGATGGGTCTTATCCAAATACGGATAGATTGTATAGATGTGAATGGAATGAAGCGTTAAAACATCCTGTATATAAAAACGTATCAAAAGAAGCAGGTATTACAATAGAAGGGTATGGCTTAGGCTTGAATATTTGTGATATAAATAAAGATGGTTGGAAAGATATTTATGTAACAAACGACTATGCAGCAGATGATTTACTGTATATCAATAATCAAGATGGTACTTTTACAGATCAGGCGAAAAAATATTTTAAGCATACCAGTAACTCTGCTATGGGCAATGATGTGGCAGACATAAATAACGATGGTTTTTTAGATATTTTTGCTGTGGATATGCTGGCCAAAAATAACTTACGGAAAAAAGTCTTGGCTCCACCAAACAACTACCAAGTATTTAAACTTAGCGAAGAATATGGCTATACTTTTCAATATATGCGGAACACTTTGCAGCTCAACAATGGTATTACTAAAAACAACCAACCTATGTTTAGTGAAATAAGTATGCTGGCAGGAGTAGCAGAAACAGATTGGAGTTGGACTCCTTCACTTGCCGATTTTGATAACGATGGGTATAAAGATTTAATAGTGACCAACGGCTTTCCAAAAGATGTAACAGATAGAGATTTTATGGCGTTTCGATCCGAAGCAGAGAATTTATCTGAGAAATCGTTTCTCTTGTCACAAATTCCTGAAGTTAAAATTAGTAATTATGCATTTAAAAATAACGGGAACCTTCAATTTGAAAATGTAACTGAAAAATGGGGCATGGATATTCCTTCATTTTCCAATGGTGCAGTGTATGCCGATTTAGACAACGACGGTGATTTAGATTATGTGGTAAACAATATAAATGACTCGGCTTTTGTGTTTAAAAATAATTTGATAGCCAATAACGAAATAAAAGAAGCTCATTTTTTGAGAGTTAAATGTAAGGGTGATGCTAAAAATGTTTTAGGTTTTGGAACGGTATTAGAATTAGAATTTGAAGGTGGAGAGAAAATTATTCATGAAAACAATCCCCACAGAGGATATTTGTCGAGTGTAGAGCCTATTGTTCATTTTGGTTTGGGAAACAAGGCAATTAAATCATTGACTATCACATGGTATAATGGATTTTCCCAACGAATAGATAAACCTAAGAAAGATCAGGTACTTTTGGTAGACATAAAATATGCTAATTTACAATTGAAAGAAGTAAAAGAAATACAGAATTTGCTTTTTACAGATATTACAGAACAGTCTAAGGTAGATTTTTTGCATAAGGAGCAAGATTTTGTTGATTTTAATATTCAAAATTTAATTCCTTTTAAATTGTCAGAACTTGGGCCTGGAATGTCGGTGGGGGATATAAATAACGATGGTTTGGATGACGTTTTTGTTGGTGGACCAAAAAAAATAAGTGGGCTATTTTTAGTACAAAAAATGGATGGAACATTTATTAAAAAATATTTAATGAATGGACTAGAATCTGCCTATAAAAAAGGAGAAGATTTAGGGAGTTTGCTTTTTGACGCAGACAGTGATGGAGATTTAGATTTGTATATTTGTAGAGGAGGAACAGAAGATTATAAAGATCAGCCCAGTTTTCAAGATGTTTTTTATTTAAATGATGGGAAAGGAGAATTTCTCGAACAGAAAGGAGTAATTCCTTTATTTAACAGTAGCTCGTCTTGTGTTCGAGCAGCCGATCTAGATAATGATGGGGATTTAGATTTAACTGTAGCTGGAAGAAATGTACCCACCGAATATCCAAAGTTTACAAGCACAAAAATTTTTAGAAATGATTCTAAAAAAGGTGTCCCAAAATTTATTGATGTTACCAGAAATGTTGCACCAGAATTAGAAAATGTAGGTCTTATTTGCGACGTATTATGCACTGATTTCGATAATGATGGTTGGATAGACATAATATTGGCTGGTGAATGGAGTGAAATAAAATTTTTAAAAAACAACAAAGGAAAATTCGATATTCTGAAAAAATCAGGAATTGAAAAATATAAAGGCCTTTGGTCATCTATAAATGGAAGCGACATGGACAATGATGGGGATATAGATTATGTGGTTGGAAATATTGGATTAAATACTTTGTTTAAAGTTTCAGATAATGAGCCCTTTAAAATTTTAGCCAAAGACTTTGATAATAATGGAAATTATGATGTTATACCTTTTATCTATTTCCAAGATCAAAATAAAAAGAAAAAACTAGTGCCTTTCAATGGCAAAGATGACGTAAACAAACAATTGAATATAACCCGACAACGATTTGTATCTTATAAAGAATTTGCCAATGCTGATATTGATAACTTGTTGACCAAGGAAGAAAAAAAGGATGCTCAAGAATTAGACTTAAACTTTGCTTCATCCGCTTATATCGAAAATTTAGGTAATGGGAAATTTTCAATGAAAGCTTTGCCTATTCAAGCTCAATTCAGTGTAGGTAACGGAATTGTTTTAGAAGATTTTGATAGCGATGGATTTCAAGATATTTTATTATCAGGCAATAATTTTGGAAATGAGATTTCGGTAGGAAGATATGATGCATCAAATGGAATAGTATTAAAAGGAAATGGGAAAGGAAATTTTTCCAATATAAATAATTCGGGATTTTATGTAACCCAAAATGCCAAATCGAGTGTTTCATTATTTAATGCAAAAAATGAAATGTTGATTTTTGCTGCACAAAATCGTGGTCAACTGAAGTCTTTTAAAACGTCAATATTGAAACAAAAGTTTTCATTAACAAATAGGAACAGGTACTACACTTTTGAAGTAAACGGAAAGAAAACTAAAAAAGAACTTTATTTTGGGTCTTCTTATTTGGGTCAATCGGCAAGAGCAGTTATAACTCCATCTTTAGCAAAAAATATTAAAATAAATTAAAAATATGCTTAAAGTTGGGGTATTTATTTTGTCTTTTTTTTGGATTGTACTATATTCTTGTAATTCCAATAAAGTTAGCGAAACAGAGCCTTTTTTACCCTCCGATAAACCGGGAGAGGAACTTGTTAAAATTGATTTAGAAATTGGTATTTTAAATCCATCAGAATTGGCTCAAGGAAGATTAATGGCTGGAAAAAGAGTGTTGATAGATAAAATGCATCGTCCGGTAAATTTTATAATAGCTGATATTAATAATGACAATTTTGATGACTCTGTGCTTGGAAATTTGAATTGGATCTTAGCTTGATATGATGGAAAGACTTTTAAAGAAAAGGATTTACAGGATTTAGAGTGAAACCCTGAATTTTATAAAATTAATTAATGATTGCTGTTTACTGAATTTATTGTTAGCCTTACTTTTTTTTGAAAAAAAGTAACAAAAAAACAC
>JANOMP010000053.1:0-17271 GCA_031420365.1 Cytophagaceae bacterium | reverse complement strand
GTATTAAAAAAAGGAGCGGAGCAATGGCAGAAAAAGTTTACTTCTAGTTCAGCTTTAGTTTCAGAAATTTATAAAAGAGCATTGGGTAGAAGTGCTACGGCAAAAGAAATGCAAATAGCCATAGAACTGCTTGGCAACACGCCTAAATCAGAACAAATCCAAGATTTGTTTTGGGTTATTTTACTGTTGCCAGAGTTTCAGCTGATTTATTAGAAACCAATCAAGTTTTTGAGAAGTATTTATTTTAAAAACCGAAAGACAAAATTGATACTTGAATTATATGTAGTTTTTTTTTTACAATTAATTTAATAGAAATACCAAGTTTATTTTCTAAGATAAAATGAAAAAATATTGGAATAGAAGAGAATTTTTAGAAAAAAGTGCGGCCACTATTTCCACTATGGCCATGGCATCTCCAATCGCTAGTTTTTTAAGCTCTTGTGGAGCCAAAAATGCAGCCACTGCCGATTCGGTTATTCTGCTATTTATGTCAGGGGGCATGGCACATACCGAAACTTTTGACCCAAAAAAATATACTCCTTTTAAGGTAGGTATGCAATCTGATAGTGTTTTAAGTACATTTAAGTCAATGCCTACCGCCATAGACGGCGTGCATTTTTCTGAAGGGTTACAAAACATTGGAAAAGTAATGGACAAAGGCACGGTGATTCGTTCCTATGTTGCCGCTGATTTAGGGCATATTTTGCATACCCGTCACCAATACAACTGGCATACCTGTTATGAACCGCCTCAATCTGTCGTTGTGCCACATATCGGCTCATGGATTGCCAAAGAATTAGGGCCTAAAAATCCGGTTATTCCGCCATTTATAAATATTGGGCAGCGTTTTGATGTGGGAGAAGGGGAGGAGCTGAAGGCTTTTCACAGTGCAGGTTTTTTAGGAAGCGAGTATGGCCCGTTTTTAATTCCAGATCCTACTGCAGGCCTAGACAGTGTAAGGCCGCCCATTGGTATGTCGCTAAAGCGTTTTGAAAGTAGAAACCAGCTGTATGAAAAGTTATTGAAAGAATCGGAAATGGGGGATTTTGGGAGTGATTACCAAAAAGAATCTTTAAAACGTTCTATGGAACAAGCCTATATACTTTTGAATTCACCTGAGGCCAAAGCTTTTGATCTGAGTTTAGAAAAGAAAGAAAAATATGATAGCTATAATACCGGAAAGTTTGGTTTAGGCTGCCTAATGGCCAAAAGATTAATAGAGCAAGGTGCCAGATATATCACGGTTACCACAGAATATGTGCCTTTTGAAGGCTGGGATACCCATGAAAATGGGCATACACGTTTGGTAAATATGAAGAAAATGATAGATGCACCCATAGCCCAATTGGTAAAAGATTTAGATGAAAGCGGAAGATTAGATAAAACGCTCATTATTGTGGCCACCGAATTTAGCCGAGACATTTTGATGGAAGGCCGCCCAGACCTTAGAGTGTTAGACCAAGTTAAACAGCCCGATGTTATCAAAGAATTGAAACACTACGGTATGCACCGCCATTTTACTGATGGCTGCTCTATGCTGATGTTTGGCGGTGGTATAAAGGAAGGAAACACTTTTGGTAAAACAGCTGACGAGCGACCTTGCAAAACTATAGAAAACCCAATTAAAATAGCAGAGGTTCATCAAACCATCTATCATGCTTTAGGTATAGCTCCAGACACAAATTATGAGATAGAAAAACGTCCCTTCTATACCACTCCAGACGGAAAAGGAAAAGTAGAAAAAGGATTATTAGCTTAAAATCTGATTTTGTAGAATTTTTTTGAATTCAATTCCCAAATTTCTTATCTATTTTTTTTTTAGATAATTAAAAATTCAAAATAGAATACGATTTATTTTACGACAGTAATAAAATTAACATATACTCTCGTATCATTTTTGGTTTTGAACGCATAGTAATAGGTTCCCGAATTTACTTCATAATTTTTGAACCACGACACGGTTTCGCCATTCCATAATATTCTATTATTTTGGACATCCTTCATCGTAAAGTTTTTCACTTTATGACCCCATTTATCAAAAATAGCAAGATAATCAAGTTCAATTCCGTTAGGGATAAAAATTTCTAATTGGTCATTAGCATTGTCTCCGTTGGGTGAAAAACCATCCCGAATTACTACCAAGTCTTTATAGTCCATTGCAAGTTTAATCACGGTGGGATCTGATAAGCTTGGATTTATATAATACCCATTATTGGAAGTATCTGAGACCATTTTGCCATTTGCGGAAATCCCGGAAGCTATAATTTTGTTAAAATAAGGTCTAAAGTTATAATTATTTTCTATTTTTAAACTGTAATAAATACTATCTGTTTGATTGGGCAACAAACTATCAAACTCTTTTTCTACCAACATTTGGGTTGCGTAATTTCCATCAAAATTTTCATTTGCTTGTAGTTTTGACCTTTTGCTTGTAGTTGGTGAGCCCACAGAAAGGAATTTTGTATCTTTTCCGAAAGTTCCTTTCAAGTTATTGTAAACCTTTATCTTATGGAGAACGGCGTTTCCTGTATTTTTTACTTGTATTAGAAACGTAAAAACTTGCGTGTCTTTGTTTAAAATGGTAGAATCTACTATCACTTGAGAAGCGGCAATAGAAGTAGATTGGGTATTTCTTTCAAACACGATAGCAGTTGCTTGGCTGTTATTGTTGAAATCTCCGTCTAGGTCAGGATCTGCCAAAACCCCTTCTGTGGACACATCCAACAAATTATTGTTTGAAAATAAATACGCATTAGCATAAAAAACGCTTTTCTCCGCTTTTTCTAAATCCACTTTATAAGTTATTTGGGCTTTTTGTATCGTTTTTGATTTAAATGTACTTAATGAATCTATTAGAAGCGAAGTGTTATTAAAAGTGCCGTTAAAAGAGGGGTCGATTTTTACGTTTTCTAAAAGAGAAATTTTTACACTTTCTGGAATTAATTTTGCACCATTTCCAAATGTTTTATCTAAATCTAAATTTACCTGCACAGGATTTACATCAAGAATACTCAAATTGCTTATCCAAAGATTTAGAACGCCCTCGTAAATAGTATTGGTAATTTTTTTTGGCTTATCAGAGAATAAATTTAATCCTAAAAGCTCTTTATAATTATTTTCATTTAAAATAATTTTTGCTTTATTATTTGCCATATTGAGGTCAGAATGGTTGCTAACTGATAAAACAGAACTTATTTCAATTTTCGAATTACTTAACGATTTCGCGGTAATATTTAACGTTATACTATCTCCTGGATTTAGTTCATAAGGTGTTGAACCTTCCATTGAACCATTATTTTCATTCAGATAATTACGGCTTATTTCGGTTAATCTATTGGTTATATCAGTGTTTAAAATAACTCCTGACACTTTAGTTTTACTTAAATTTTTAGCGGTGCTTGTTATTTGAACTTCTTCACCAACTTTAGCCTCCTTTTTGTTTGATTTAATGGTTACTTTTAAGGCACTTGAAGGTGCTTTAGGGGTACCTAAAGTGGAACCTTGACAGTTATTAATTTTTACTGTTATTTTTGAAGGAGCTGAAAAGCAGCCGGCTATATTTTGTCTGTATAAATAATAAAACCCTCTACCAACAGTGGCTAATTGAGAAAGTTTTGCTGCTGCGGGGTCTTCTACTGAGTAAAAAGAATAAGAATTTTTATCTTTAATGTCTAAATCAAGAATAGCATCAAATAGGTTTACGGTCTCATTTGGACACACATTAGCAATTTCAATTAATGTTTTCGGCACTTTAGGTATTTCTGAAACTGTAATTTCAAAATTTGAAGACCAGTCACTAAAACACGATCCGTCTTTAGAAACACATCTAGATTTGAAAGAATATACTCCAGATTTTTCAGCGGTAAATTTCAATACTTCACTTTTTATTTTATTCGACCATTCTACAAGTCCGTTACAATTTTGAGCATTCAAATAGGCTGTTTCTCCCAAACAAATCTTTTTAGTAATACTTGTTATCAATGGAATAGCGGGTTTTCCAATTTTTATTTGAACGGGTGCAGACTGCTCGCTGTAACATTGATTTGCATAGCAATTAGCCGAATATTGGGAATCTTGTTTTGGTTTTACCAAAATTTGATTGCCTGTCAAGCCATTCGACCAAAATACTTTTCCACCACAATCGTATATTTTTAGGCTTACCGCTTCGCCTTCGCAAACGATGTTTTTATCGATATTTATTTCCGGTGCTTTTGCTTTAGCCACTCTAACTATTTTTATACTATTCGAGCTTTCCGAGATTCCGCAAGTCGATTGGCAATAGGCATCATACGTACCTTCTAGCACTTGGGTTTCTCTCCCCGAATCGCCATTTGACCAAAGAATTTTTCCATTTACACATCCAAAAGCCTTTAATGTAAGCAATTCTGTACCGCATATTTCAGTTTTAATTGAAGTAATTACAGGTGATTTTGGTATAATATTTTGATAATTGGTACTAGTTATAGAAAATACAGTGTCTTTTACACTAAAGCTGCTTAAAGGCTCAAAATTAATTGAATAGAATAATGAACCTTTATTTTCGGCTATTGCCACACCAGGTTCTGTTTTTTTAATTAGATCTTGATTTACTCTAAAATTAATATTATCAATGCTAATCTCGTCTCTAAAGCCAGTGTTAGAACTACCTGTAAAATAGTATTTCCAAAACAACTGAATGTACGGCTGATTTAAAATCTTTTTGGGTAAAAGCAGGTCTTTAAATTGTTTTTCATGCCCAGCCGTTTTGCCACCAATGTATTCTGTGTTGAAATCGAAATCTTCAAATTCATCGGTATCATTCATTCGGTATTGAAGCCTAATTGCATATTTTCTATCACCTGGTTTAATAGTTCTATTGGTCCATGAAACTCTTGCTGAATCTATTCCTACAGTATTAAGAGCTAAAATTATTCCTCCCAGTTGGTTAAAAGGATAGCCTTCATTATCGCTTGGGCCACTAGTGTTTATAAATGAAATTCCATTTTCTTCTAATCCATTTATTCTCGATTTACTTTCTAAATTATATTCTCCAGTAGTAAAACCAGCTATTTGAGAGGATATTTTAGGATCTTTCTGGTTTAGAAATATAAATTTTGTGTTCGGTGGAGTAGATCCTTTTGCGGAAAAAGCACTCCATTCTTTTAGAAAATAACCACAATCAGCTAGAGATGCTGCTGGGATATTTTGTGAGGTTATTAAATTAGTCTTCTCAAAATATGCGATGTAGCTCAAATCTTCTTCTAAATTAATAATTATCGTGCTGTCTTCAATAGTTTGCCCTAAATTTTTCCAATATAAAAATTTACTTCCTGGTTTTGAAATAGCAACAATTTTTGTTGGCAGATTAGAAAAGTATTTCCCGGTCCATTTTCCATTTTGTCCTAATTTTATTCCAGGGTAACTATCTTCTAAAGTCAAGGAGTTTACCTTTATAAAACCTAAATTTGAATTGTTTGTATTTAAAGAAATGGAATATTCTTGGCCTTGATTAAAATTTGATTTTAAAAATTCTATCATTTTTTCTGGTCTTCCATTTAAATATCTTTCAACAGTTGCTATGTTGTTTTCCCACTCTTGTACCGAAGGTATCGTTTTCCAACGGGCTATATGGGCTGGAATTTCTGTTTTAAAAAGGTTTTTAAATTCATTTAAAAGGGCAGAAGAAATTTTCGGAGAAAAACTGGAATTGATATGGTCTAAAAAACGCACTATGAATCGCTCTTTAAATTTTTCATTTTGAATAAAAATATGAAAAATATTATTTTCTGTTTGTTCTAATGCTCTTTTCAAATTATCGAAATCTTCATTTACTACCATTCCCAAACTTTTATCTGCATCGTAAAAAAGATATCTCCATCTACCATCATGGCCAAATGGAGCAGAAGGTGCATAATTGGGAGTTCTATTTCTCCAAAGTCTTACATTGTTTTGTGGCCAGTCTATATTACCAATAAAAATTTCTGCTATTTGAAAGTCAATAATACTTTCGGGGTCTATAAAAGAAATGGCCTTGTTATAATTATTATCATTAGATAGGTCATTGTTATTTAAAAATTCAACCATTTGTTCATAGTGAACCCCATCGCCATATTCTATCTCATCAGAGCCCTTCCAAGTTATTTTTCTTACATCAACATTTTCAGAATTCACTCCAAACTCTTCTTTAAGAAAATATTTATCCAATCTTTGTCTAATGGTATGAATACCCCAGTATTCGCCGTTTAAATACATAACGGATGGTTGTGACTTTTGGCTAGCAAAGTCAAAATGACTGACCATGCTTTGTGCAAGTTCATCTCTAAACAAAGTTCCGTTATAATCATTTCCTGCGTTTCTTAAAATAAAATTTTGTTGTTTAATTTCAGGATATTTTTCAAAAATAGAGACAGAGTTGATTACTTTTTTTCCATAAATTCTTAATGTTTTATAGGGAAATGAACGAGAACACGCACCATGAATTCTTAGGTCTAAGTTTTTACTTATTATTTGTGTATTATTTTTGAAAAATTCAAAATTGCCAGGTTTTTCCCAAAGCTCCCCCTCATTTGAAAAGTTTCCAGGGCTACATAAATCTATTTCTTTATTTGGGTTGTCTTTTCTAAAGGTATCAAAACGGAGTCCTGCAGTATAAATTCCCGAAGTATAATCGAAAAGATCTTTCTCTTGCATGGTCATGGAAATTACAGGCAAATTCATCGAACTTGCACCTTGAATTCCAATAAAATAAGTATTTGTGATTACTTCGCTAGGTAAATAGCCCGGCTTTAAAGCAACTGCTCTTACAATAAATGCTTTATTTGTTTCAGTGTTAGGAATATAATAGGGGGAATTATGCCAAGTAGAAGAAATGGAACTTATTCCATTTTTATTGTTTATTTTTCTAATTACTGGTATTTTATTTGAATATTCAAAGCTTATATACGATCTGGTTTGTAATTTTCCTTCTTGGTCGCCATTTTTTTCTGCATATATATTTTTATAAGAATAAGTTTTGGCAATTATATTTTTTGGGCTCGGAATTGAGCCGTCAGTGGTGTAATAAATTTTTACACTTGGGTCTAGGTGGCTAATCGAAAGGTCAAAGCCCTCTTTGAAAAATCCTCCAATTGTAGAGAAAATTGGGTTCTTAACAAAATCAATGTAAGCGATAATTGAGTTATTTGTTTTTTTGGGACTTGAGTCTACGAAATATTTAAAAGTGGTTGATGCGTCTGGCTGTCTACCATAAGAAATATTTTCTCTTTGGTTTTGAAAACTAAGCTCGTCAATAACAGTTTTTCCATCGGGTTTTGTCAATAGTATACTTTCAGATTCAGCAGATAATGCAAAGGAAGTATGAAGGTTTCCATTCTGTGTATCACCGCTACACCATATCACTAAGAAACCTTTTGGTGGAATTGTTAAATTATTATTTATAGCTGAAAGTCTAAACTTAGTAAGATGTTCTTTGGTATCACTTAAATAATAATCATTTAAATCAATACCGTTAGCAGAGGTGTTGTAAATCTCAATCCAATCCGAAAATTTACCAGTATTGTCGGGGACAGAATTTGAATTAGAAGCCATTAACTCATTAATCACCAATTGTCCAAAGGAAAAATGGGTCATACTAAATAGAAGGGCAAATAAAAGAAACTCTTTTACTTTCATTGATTTTAAGAATATAAAAAATACAATCCTAACAAAACGTAAAAACAAAAACTTAATTTTTTATAGTCGAAAGCACAATGGTATATTCTAAAGAAGAAAAATATGAATCATTTTTATAGAAACAAAGGATTTTTTATTTTTAGGATTAAGAATTCTCATTCATTTTCTAAATATAATCAATAATTCTTCTATTTCTTGTTCAATAGAACCATTATAAAAAGGGATATTACAAATACTATACCAATATTTAGCATTCGCCGTGTCGCCTTCTATTCGGTGTAATAGAGCATGTAATCGATCATAATCAGGATTTCCTTCTTTGCTTTGGGCTATGATATGAGCGGCTTTCCAGTCCCCATTTTTAGCATAAAATAAGGCATTTACTAATTCGGTTTTCATTTATATAATTCAAATAAATGTGAAAAAAATAAATTATAAATAATATAATAATTTCAGAACAAAAAGATAATATTGTAAAAATTATTATTTCAATAATTAATGAAATTTAAAATTTAATTAAAGCTACTGATTTTAAATCGTCTGAAAAATTAATAAATCTGGATTCAAATCCTACAGCTATTTTCCCTATTTTTCTTTCTGAAGTTATTAAACTTGCTGGAACGGCAGTTGCCATTTCTAAAGCCGTTTCTAAGGGTATTTTTAATATTTCCACCGCATTTCTTACTGCATCAAAAAGTGAAATAGTGGCTCCCGCTAAATTATTGTCAGAATTCAGATATTGATTATCAATTAATTTGGCATTAAATTCTTCCCATATAAACGATTTCTTTTTATAGTTTTGAAACAAGGCATCTGAGATAAGAAAAAGCTTTTCTTTCTTATTTCTTAAAGCTAATTCTGCCGCCGACCAATCACAATGTATGCCATCTAAAATTATTGGGGCATACACATCATTATTTAACAAACTAGCCCCAATTAAACCAGGTGCCCTATGAGTAAAGGCCGACATAGCATTATATAAATGGGTTACTAAGTTAATTCCTTGATTAAATGCCTTTTGAGCTTCTTGATAGGTAGCATTTGAATGACCAGCTGCTATTTTTATTTTAGAATTTAAAAGAATATCAATTTGTTCTTTCGTAAACATTTCAGGCGCAACGGTCATTAATTTTACAGTGTCTTTCCCAAATTCTAAAATTTCTTTGATCAGTAAATCACTTGGTTTTAGAATATATTTTTCTAAATGAGCCCCTCTTTTTTTTGGATTTAAAAAGGGACCTTCCAAATGCATTCCAATTACACCAGAATTTGGATTGGATTTAATAAAAGTTTTTACAGCATTAATTCCAACTTTAATGTTTGCAACAGAAGATGTGATTAAAGTGGGTAAAATATAGCCTGTTCCATTACTTTCCGCGGCTGAAAGTATGTCCATTAAGCATTCTTCACTTGGATTTTGGGTGAAATGAAATTCTTCGCCACCATTAATATGGATATCAAATAGGGCAGGTGCTATGTTTTCAAAATCAAAGGATGTATTGGTAGGAGCTTTGCGAATGGCCATTATTACTCCATCCTGAATGGTAAGTAATTGTTTATTTAAAATTTTACCACCAGAATATATTTTTTTAATGGAAACTATTTTTTTCATTTTTTATGTTTGTAACCTGCAAAAATAATACTTATACTCTTATTTGTTTAAATTTTTTCAGTAATTCTATTCATATAGAATCTTAAAAAAATGTTAATAGCAGACCTCATTTAGTAAGTATGGAAGCAAGTTTTAGTGCATCATTTGTGCTTTTTAGATAGCTGTAGGGTGCCCAATATTCAGTAGAAACTGATCTGCTGGGTGTGAAATTATTAGTAGATTTAAGAATTTCTGTTGGAAATATATTAGACTTCAATAGTGGCAAATTTTCAAAGGATACATATCGCATAATAATAGTGGCATCAATTTTAAACTTTTTATCCAGTCTTTCCTCAAAGTGTGTATCAAAAACTACCTTTGATTCTTGCAATCTCCATTTTTTATTAAATAGGCGATATTGTGTGTAAAAATTAACCCCTTTACCTTCTATCGATACCGCCCCACTGTTAGAGTTTATTAAGTCCTTTAGTCCGGTTTCTGTCAGTGAATATTCTATTCTTACAATCGCTTTTGTTTCAGGGTCTAAATAGATTGTACCTTTTTTTCCTCCTTTCAATCTGTTATTAATAGGCCAAAAATGAACAATAATTAGAGGTAATCCGTCAAAAACTGTCATTAATGAATCCAGTCTGAAATGAAATTGGCTCATTCGTTTTTTTTGTAAAAATTCTGGCAGTGTAGTTTCTATTGACTTGCAAACCAAATCTGAGCCGTTTTGAAAGCCCCAGCCATCTATTTTTGCAGTTTGTCCTATCCATTCCATTCGTTTTCCTTTTAAAAGTTTAACTTTTTCCAGCTTTTCTTTTTCTTGTGGAAAACGTTCTACTCGAAATATTCCCTCATTTATTTTTATTGCACCAACAGTGGGTAAATTAATTTGTTCAAAATAAAATCCATTCTGATAAGTTGGAGAATTGGGGTAGTTTACGGGTATGCTATCTATTGCAGACTTTATTAAAATTCTTACATCAGATAATCCAAATGAGGCATTAAATAGGGGCTTTTTTTCTAAAAATATTAAATTGCTGTCTAATTTTAGTTCTTTAGCGGTAAATTTTACAGATTCATACCCAATTAATGCCACTACAACTTGGGAGTCAAGGTTTATATTTGGAAACTGAAAAATAAAGTCACCTTCCAAGTTAGGGGCTGTACCATAGCCAGTAGTTGGAATACAAATATAAGATTGGCTCAGTGGGATTCCACTGCCTTTTTCAACAATTTTACCTTTTGCAACAAAGTAACCACCTTGCGCTAAGCATTTTAACGAAAATAAAATTAAAAATAATAGTACAACTTTTTTTTTTGACATTTTGTAAGATGATGTATTTGTCAAAACGAAGGTAAAATTTATTTTGATATACCTAATTTAAAAAATCTTAAAATAGCCCCAGCTGTCCTTCATTGCTATTATTGTCTTTAGTTTTAGTATTTTCTGGATTTGTTTTTTTTTCTTTTTTACCTTTTTTTTCTTCCTTATCTGAATTAATGTCTACCGTTTTAGTAGAATTGATTTCGGGTGCTTGCAACTCAATAGATTCTGTAATCACAATTAGGCTTTCTTGTGTAATTTCATTTTCATTACTTCCTTTATTTTTCGAAGTAATTTCAATTTCAATTTGAACTTCAATACTTTCCTCATGGTTGTTCTCAATTTCTACTGATTCTTCAGAATTTGAATTTTCAATTGCCAAATCTGTAATATTTTCCTCTTCTTCCTGTTCAGAGGGTAAAACTTTTATTTCAACTATTTTATCATAATTTAGTTTATTTCCTAATGCTTTCCAACCTTTTACTTCAATGAGTTCCTCCATTTTATAAATCAAAATTTCTGTTTCAGATTTTCTTTGCTTTTTAAATTTAATTTCAATTCGAGGTTTTTTATCATAGGAAACCATCATTAATTCCGACCTATTATGATCAGTAATAAACACAAACTTCTTGTCTAAAGTGGATGTTTCAATTGAAAATCTCTTTATGTGATAATTTTTTTGGTCGCCATCGTAATAAATACAAGAGATAACACCTTTTTCATTAAACTTAGCTATGGATTGTACTTGGCGTTGCTCATAGTGATTGGTTAATTCAAAATTGGTAAGTTCATATTCACCAGTTTTGTAAATCACTAGTATTTTATCATTGGGCCCAAAATTGCCTAAGTATGAGCCGTGTTCATCTTTATTTAGTCTACCTAAAGCTGAAGTGTACCAAATATCTACTCCACCTAATGTGGAGACCCCAGCCGATTTAAAACTTATTTTTCTAACCGAATACTTCGTAACTAAATTGCCCATTGCCGACCTGTTTTTTATCAATAATTCGGCAAAATCAAAGTCAAATACTTTTTTCTTGGCTGTTGAACTAGCAGTTAAATTTAGAGTTACAATTTCAGCTTCTCCATTTTCATTGGCAGAAAAATAGAGTATCTTAGATCTCGCCGTACCTTTTGTGAGGTCATATTCTTTGTCTCTAGTTACCCCTGTTACCGCAAAGCGTTTTGCAAAAGTTCTTCCTGTTTGGCCATCTAAATAAATTACATTGTAGATTCTACGCTCGTCGTTTTTTCTAAAAACAGAACAGTAATTTATGTTTTTACCAACAAAAACTTTTTCTTGAATTTTAGTAATAGAAAATTTTCCATCGGTTCTAAATGCAATAATATCATCAATATCAGAGCATTCCATTATTAGTTCATCCTTCTTTAATCCATAACCAATAAAACCACCTTCTTTATCGACATAAAGTTTTTGATTATTGGCTGCCACAACCGCAGCTTGTACTTCCCCAAATTGGGTTATTTCTGTTCGACGTTCTCTACCTTTTCCGTATTTTTTTATTAAGTCTTGGAAAAAATCAATCGTATATCGGATAATATTTGCTAAGTTATCTTCCACTTCTAAAAGCTCTTCCTGAAGTTTACGCATTAAATCTTCCGCTTTAAAGCCATCATATTTGGAGATTCTTTTGATTTTGATTTCAGTAAGTCTTAAAATGTCTTCTCGTGTAATATCCCTATAGAAATCCGTTTTGAAGGGCTCCAGGCCAGCATCTATGGTGTCAATAACGGCTTCAAAAGTCACACATTCTTCAATATCTCTATATATTCTGTTTTCAATAAATATTTTTTCCAAAGAGCTATATAGCACTTTTTCCATTAGCTCCGATTTCTTTATTTCAAGCTCTCTTTTAAGTAAGTGTACTGTTTGATCTGTAGAACTTCTTAGAATTTGGCTTACCCCTAAGAAATGAGGTTTTTGGTCAATTATTACTACAGCATTGGGTGAATTAGAGACTTCACAATTGGTAAAGGCATATAATGCATCTATGGTAATATCAGTAGAAGTATTGGGGGCTAAATGTATAATTATTTCAACATTTTTTGCCGTATTATCCTCTACCTTTTTTATTTTTATTTTGCCAGCATCATTGGCTTTAATGATGGATTCTATTAAACTCCCAGTGGTGGTAGAGAACGGAATCTCGGTAATTTTCAAGGTTTTTTTATCAGCCTCAGAAATTTTTGCTCTCATCTTTACTTTTCCTCCTCTTGCACCATCGTTGTAGTTGCTAACGTCAATAGAACCGCCGGTAAGAAAATCTGGATATAAAATAAAAGGTTGCTTTTTTAAATGTTTTATAGAAGCATCGCAAAGTTCAATAAAATTGTGAGGCATTATTTTAGTGGAAAGTCCTACAGCAATACCTTCAACACCCATTTCTAAAACTAAAGGAAATTTTGCAGGTAAAGTAACCGGCTCCCGCTTTCTACCATCGTATGACATTTGCCATTCTGTAGTATCTTCATTAAATAAAACTTCCAAAGCAAACTTCGAAAGTCGAACTTCAATATATCTACCAGCAGCAGCAGGATCTCCGGTTCGAATATCTCCCCAATTTCCCTGTATATCCAATAATAGTTCTTTCTGACCTATATTTACAATTGCATCCCCAATAGATGCATCTCCATGAGGATGATATTGCATAGTAGATCCAATGACATTTGCCACTTTATTAAACCTACCATCGTCCATTTCTTTTAAGGCATGTAAAAACCTTCTTTGAACAGGCTTCAAACCATCTTCACCAGCAGGAACCGCCCTTTCTAAAATTACATAAGAAGCATATTCGAGAAAATACTTCTCAAACATATCATCAATTACTTCGTTTTGTTGGGTTGGGTCGTAAAAATTCTTTTCGTCACTCATTTTCCATCAATAAATTCCAAATTTTTAGGAAGCTTCGCAAATATAAAAAAAATGTGTTTAAAAAATTATGAAAATTAAGATTTGCTCAGATTTGTAGAATGTTTTTTGAATTCAATCATAGTCTATATTTGAATTTAGACTGAATCAAATGGATGGACACTATTTTTTGAATTATTTTAATAAAATTTTGCAGAAAAAGAATTTTCAAAACATACTATCTGTGATTTCTATTTTTACAAAATTAAAATTTAGTTTTTTTATTAATTAATCTGCTTATTTTTGCTTTTGTATTAAAAAAAGAGAATCTGTTTAAATGAAGAAAATTGCTGTTTTTACATCAGGTGGTGATGCCCCAGGAATGAACGCTTGTATCAGGGCAGTAGTGAGAGGTGCTTTATATCATGGAATTGAAGTATTTGGTATTAGAAGAGGCTATAACGGTATGATAAGCGGGGATTTTATTCCTTTGCAGTCACAGTCAGTTAGCAATATTGTGCAAAGAGGCGGAACTATTTTAAAGTCCGCAAGGAGTAAAGAATTCATGACACCAGAAGGTAGAAAAAAAGCCTATGAAAACTTGATGGCAAATGGAATTGATGGATTAGTAGCTATTGGTGGTAATGGTACATTTACGGGAGCAGAGGTTTTTTACAACGAATATCAGTTGCCTACAGTTGGATGCCCAGGTACAATAGATAACGATTTATATGGCACTGACTACACCATTGGTTTTGATACTGCAGTAAACACCGCTTTAGAAGCAATCGATAAAATTAGAGATACAGCCGACTCTCACGATAGGATATTTTTTATAGAAGTGATGGGTCGAGATTCAGGATATATTGCTATTCAATCTGGAATTGGCGGAGGTGCAGAAATTGTTATGGTGCCAGAAACACATACCCCAATCAAAAAGGTTGTAAGTACTCTAAAAGAAGGATGGACTAGATCCAAATCTTCTTCCATAGTGGTGGTAGCCGAAGGCGATGAAGAGGGGCATGCGGCAGAAATTGCAAGTAAAATAAAAGAACAAATTGGGGATAAGTTAGATATTAGAGTTACAACTCTGGGGCATATTCAAAGAGGTGGTTCTCCAACTGCTTACGATAGGATATTGGCTTCTAGAATGGGCTTAGCAGCGGTAGAAGGCTTAATGAAAGGGTATAAAAATGTAATGGCGGGGGTGGTTAATAATGAATTGGTTTACATTCCATTTATTGATACCATTAAAAAGCAAAAGCCCATTCATGATGACTTGTTAAGAATGGTTCACATCTTAAGTATATAAACTAGCCTAGTGATTTTAATTGGAGGTTTTAAAGATATCCCAAAAACCAATATGCCAGAATACCAATACATTCTTTAAAAATGTATTCACTATTTTTTAAAGAAACTGTAGTTGGAAGAAAGTCTATAAAATTAGAGGAATCTCCATAGTTCAAATATGTCGTTCCAAAAATAGCAAGTTTTAGACCTTGTTTTTTAAAACACCCCTCTGCTCTTTTTAAATGGAAAGAAGAGGAAATTAAAATAATTGAGGGTTTTTTAAACTTTGTTTTCAGTATTTTTGCTGTATAAACTGCATTTTCATACGTATTTATAGACTTTTTTTCTTGATAAATATCTTCTTTTAATACCCCATTTTGAATGAGAAATTCTTTGGCCTTGTCATTTTCATAAATGATTTTTTTATCAGGATATAGGGAAATGTCGCCACCACTTATTATAATTTTGTTAATTTTTTTGCTTTTGTATAGACATAAAGTTTGCCAAATTCTATCCCCTTGATCCCCTAAAAATATGGCATTTTTTATTGATTTATTTTCGTTTATTATTCCACCAGTTAAAACAATACCCACATCATATTTTTTTAATGTAGCAATGTCTTTTACTGGAGTTTCCCAGTTTTTTAGTATTAAATTAACAAAAA
The DNA here is from genome assembly GCA_031420365.1 of Cytophagaceae bacterium. Taxonomy (GTDB): domain Bacteria; phylum Bacteroidota; class Bacteroidia; order Cytophagales; family Spirosomataceae; genus Leadbetterella. The sequence goes on along the minus strand of JANOMP010000053.1, from coordinate 1,874 downwards.
CAGGACAAGAAAAAAGATAAAGAAATAAAACAACTAAAATTCCTAATCGTTTAATCTTGGTATGGTTTTTAGTTATTGTAATGTTAAGTATACTCAAAATTAATAATCCAATGGGTTTAAATAAGGATCCAATTATTTTTGAAAAGATAAAAAACATAATGATTAGTTAATATTTGTACTTGTTTTTAATATTTTTATAAATTTGCATAAAAAAAAGATATTCATGAAAAAAATTGGATTTATAATTTTTGCTCTATTGGTGTTTGCCACAAAAGTAATGTCTCAAACTGCTGGATACGATATAAAAGTAAAAATTAATGGAGTTGAACCGGATAAGTATATTCATTTGGCTCATTATTATGGGTATAATTCCTATATTAAAGTAGATTCTGCTAAAAGAGTAGATGGCATTTTTCATTTTAAAGGAAAAGATAATTTGAAGGGTGGTGTTTACTTAATTGTCCTTTCAGCAGCAAAATACTATGATTTTTTAGTAACTGGAAATGAAAATAAAATTGAAGTCGAAGCCGATACCACGGATTTTGTAAAATCTGTTAAATTCATGGGCTCAAAAGAAAATGATATTTTGTTTGGTTACCGAAAGTATTTAGCAAGTAAAAGTGAGGAAGCGATGGTCATTCAAAAAGAATTGCAGGCGCAAAAAGATCCCGCTATCTTAGAAATGAATAGGTCGAAAATGAATAAGCTGCAAGAAGAAGTCACAGCATATATGAGTAATGTTACCAAAGTAAATGAGAAATCCTTTGCAGCAAAAATAATTAAAGCCAATATTGAACCAGAGCTACCAAAAGAAATACCCGTTTTGGCCAATGGAAAAAAAGATTCTACATTTTTATTTAATATGTATAAGAAAAAGTTTTTTGACAACATTGATTTCTCTGATGATAGAATGCTAAGAACACCTTTTTTGCAATCAAAAGTCGAAAAGTATTTTAAAGACTTGGTTTATCAAATTACCGATTCCATAATAGTTGATTCAGATAAGTTAATAGCATTATCTAAAAAGAATAAAGATGTTTACCGATATGTGCTTTGGATGCTTACCAACAAGTATGAAAATACAGATATTGTAGGTTTAGATGGGGTGTTTGTTCACTTGGCAGAAACCTATTACTTAAAAGAGGCCGATTGGCTAGATAGTACACAAAGAGCGAAATTTAAAGAAAGAGTAAGTATAGTGAAACCGCTAATGACTGGAAAACTAGTGCCTCCATTGATCCTTTCTGACACGCTAGGTTTGGAATACAATGTTATGAATGGAAAGGCTAAATATACTATTTTATATTTTTATAGTCCAGATTGTGGCCATTGTAAAGACCATGCCCCAGAACTTGTGAAATTTGTAGATGAGAATAAAAGTAAAGGCATTGAAGTTCTCAATATAGCAGTAGATTATGATTTGGATAAAATTAAAAAATTTGCAAGTACATACAAAACCCAAAGAATGAGAAATTTATGGGATGCCAAGAATCGATATTATTTTAGAAATTATTTCGATGTATATTCTACTCCAACATCATTTATTTTGGACAGCCAAAAACGAATAATTGGGAAAAGAATTCCAATTGAAGAATTTACAAAGTTTATCGAATTTAATGAAAGAAAAGAAGAGGCTTTAAAGAAGAAAACTAATTAGAGTTTAAATTCGGATTTTAAAAAAAACAGGAATACAACCAACAAGAAAAGGCTTCGGCCTTTTTTTTTGTTTTTATTTCTACTTTGACAAACTTGTTAAACTTGTAATTGTTCAATTTGTCCGTTTCGTTTATATCTATTGTTTATGTCTTTTTTTTTATTTGATGCCTGATTTTTATTTGTTCTTCGATTGATAACTTGGCTTGTGAAGTTTCTGC
>JANOMP010000052.1:0-21391 GCA_031420365.1 Cytophagaceae bacterium | reverse complement strand
AGGGGGAACGCCCTTTAGGTTTATTCGATTCGGCGTACCGATTTGAGAATGTTTTTTGGCTTGGGTCAGACCGTTCGGCTTTTTTTCGAAAAAAAGCAAGGCCGTCCGCAGGACACACAAAGTATAAAAATTAGGGGGTCTTTTTTAAAAATCTGAAAAATGGTCCCGATTCGGCGACCCGATTGAAAAATCATTTGATAAGGTTTTTTATACAATTTGAAAATTAGTCGGTTGACAGTAATTTAAAACCCTATAAATAACGAATATGAATTCAATTTTTAAATTGATAAAGCTAATTACAGTATTCTTTTTTGTAAGCCAATTTTGCCAAGCCCAAAAAAATTACACAGCAGATGTAGTTATTTATGGAGGCACGGCTTCTGCAGTAATGGCAGCTGTGCAAATTAAAAAAATGGGAAAAACCGTAATTATAGTTTCACCTGACATTCATTTGGGAGGCCTTTCTTCAGGTGGACTGGGCTTTACCGATACGGGCAATAAAGAAGTTATAGGTGGCCTATCGAAAGAATTTTACCAAAGATTGTTCACACATTATGACTCTGATAAAGCTTGGATTTGGCAAAAAAAAGCAGAATTTGGTAACAAGGGCCAAAGTACAGTCGCATTGGATGGAGCCACCAAAAGTATGTGGATTTTTGAGCCTCATGTAGCAGAAAATACCTTTGAGCAATATATAAGTGAAAACAAAATTACCGTTTACAGAAATGAATGGTTGGACAGATCTGCAATCGGAACGTCTAAAAAACTAGGTGCCATAGTTTCATTCAAAACATTATCTGGAAATAGCTATAAAGCCAAAATGTTTATAGATGCAACTTATGAAGGAGACCTAATGGCAGCAGCTGGCATAAATTATCATGTTGGAAGAGAGGCTAATAGTTTATACGGAGAAAAATGGAATGGTGTTCAAGCAGAGGTTTTTCAACACGGTCATTATTTCAAACATAAAGTAAGTCCTTACAAAATAGAAGGAGACCCTAAAAGTGGACTTTTGCCAGAAATCTCTTCTGAACCTATCGGAGAAAATGGTACTGGAGATAAAAAAATTCAAGCCTATTGCTTTAGAATGTGCTTGAGTAATCATCCAGAAAATCGTATTTCTTTTGCGAAACCAGAAAATTATGACCCCCAAAGATATGAATTAATTAATAGGGTTTTTGCAAAAGGGTGGCGTGAAACCTTTGACAAATTCGACATAATTCCTAATAGAAAAACTGACACTAATAACCATGGGCCATTTAGTACGGATTATATCGGGAAAAATTACGATTATCCAGACGCTAGCTATGAAAGAAGAAAAGAAATAATAAAAGACCATGAACTTTATCAAAAAGGGCTGATGTATTTCTTACAAAACGACCCTAAAATTCCAGCTGACGTACAATCAAAAATGAAGGAATGGGGATTGCCGAAAGATGAGTTTAAAGACAATGGAGGCTGGCCGCACCAATTGTATATACGAGAAGCTCGTAGAATGATAGGAGAATATGTCATGACTGAGGCAGATGCATTGGGCAAAACTAAAGTTCCATATTCAATAGGTATGGGATCTTATTCCCTAGACGCACACAATGCCCAGCGTTACGTAAAGGCAGATGGATATGTACAAAATGAAGGAGATATTGGTGTTCATCCTGATAAACCATATGCTATTTCTTACGGTTCTATCTTACCAAAGGAAAAAGAATGTAAGAACCTTCTTGTTTCTGTGTGTGTCTCCAGTTCACACATAGCCTATGGGTCAATTAGAATGGAACCCGTATTTATGATTTTGGGGCAATCGGCAGGTGCGGCGGCTGTTCTATCAATCGAAAACAATGTTTCACCCCAAAAATTACCTTATGAAAAATTAAGAACTGTTCTGTTGAATGAGAAACAAAGGTTAGAGTACTAATTCAATTCCGATTGGAGTTTATAGTATTCATCTAATTTTAATTTCTACAAAAGGAACCCTTGTCAAAGTAAAAACAGCCTACTTTATATATAATTATTAGCAAAGGTAATAATACCTCCAAACCATATATTTTAAATGTTTTAATAATGATAATCTTGGCAATAAAGATTGGAGTAACATCACACACTAAAAGAATATTGTAAATAATTTGCAAAATAAAATAAAGGTGTACTATTATTGTAAATAAGAAACAATCATAAACTCAGAAAGCCCGACCTAACCTTAAAATAATTTCATGAAATCTGAAAGACCCAATTATCTCATTCCATTTATTTTAGTAACAAGTTTGTTTTTCTTATGGGGCATTTCAAATAACCTAACGGGTATCCTAATTCCTCATTTAAGGAAAGCTTTGCAGCTTACAAACACACAATCTACTTTTGTAGATACAGCCGTTTATTTGGCTTATTTCTTGGCAGCTATTCCGTCTGGAATTATTTTAAATAAATTTGGGTATAAAAATGGAATTATTGCAGGTCTTTTGGTTTTTAGTATTGGAGCATTTTTATTTATTCCTGCTGCCAATTCCCGCGTCTATGAAGTCTTTTTATTGGGTTTATTCATAATTGGCTGTGGACTTACAATTCTTGAAACTGCCGCCAATCCATATGCTACTAAACTGGGCGATCCTGAAAGTGGGACTACTCGTTTGAATTTAGCACAATCGTTCAATGGCTTGGCAGCATTTTTAGCCCCAATGCTTGGCACATTATTTATTCTCTCTGGTAAAGAATATGCTGCTGCTGACCTTTCAATAATGGCAGAATCAGACAAAATAGCCTATTTAACATCAGAGGCCGCATCGGTGAAAGTGCCATACTTAATTTTAGGTGGGTTTCTTTTAATTTTAGCTCTAGTTTTTATGACTATAAAATTTCCTGAATTTAAGGAAGAAAGTAAATTAAAAGATACAGGCAGTATTGGCCAAGCTCTGAAACAAAAGCACTTAGTTTGGGCTGTTTTAGCTCAATTTTTTTATGTAGGTGCTCAAGTTTGTGTTACTAGTTTCTTTATTAGAATGGCCATTTCGGGCGGAGGGGTAGATGAAAAAACGGCGGGTTATTATCTTGGAGTTTATGGCTTGCTTTTTATGTCGGGTAGATTTATCGGAACAATAATTATGCGATTTATTCCGCCAGCGAAGCTTCTCTCAATTTATGCAAGTCTTTGTATCGTACTTAGTTTTGTGGCTATATCAGCGGAAGGGAAAAATGTGGTTTTGGCACTTGGAGGCTTAGGGTTTTTTATGTCTATAATGTTTCCAACTATATTTTCATTAGGCATTAAGGACTTGAATGAAAACACCAAACCAGCTTCTTCATTAATCGTAATGTCAATTATTGGTGGAGCAATTTTCCCAGTTATTATGGGGAAAATCATAGATAATAACGGTGATGACATTCAAAAAGGGTACATTGTGCCATTGCTCTGCTTTTTTGTCGTGTTATTTTTCGGCTTAAAAGGTCATATACCAAAAAATATTTCATAAAATGAAACGCTATAGTTTAGCTTTAGACCTAAAAGATGATATCCAATTGATTGCAGAATATGAGGAATTGCATAAAAAAATATGGCCTGAAATCCATGCATCAATTATTGATGCTGGAATATTAAGCATGGAAATTTATAGAGTTGGTGTTAGGCTTTTCATGATTATGGAAACAGTAGATGATTTTTCTTTTGAAGCAAAAAGTCGTGTAGATGCCGAAAATCCTAAAGTTCAAGAATGGGAAAATTTTGTTTGGAAATATCAACAAGCATTACCTATGGCAAAAGAAGGTGAAAAATGGTTAATAATGAGTAAAATATTTGATTTAAAAGTATAATTTATAAAAAAATGGCATACAATAGCAATTTTCCTTCAAACGAGGACCTTATAAAAAAAGCGAAAAAAAAAATTCCTCGATTCGCTTTTGAATATCTAGATGGTGGCTGTAATGAAGACGTGAATCTATATAAAAATACAGCAGAGCTCCGTGAAGTTGAACTAAAGCCGACCTACTTAACCAAGCATATTGGTTCAGATATGAAAACCGAATTGTTTGGACACGTGTATGATGCCCCATTTGGTATTGCTCCAATTGGATTACAAGGAATGATTTGGCCCAATGCTCCGGAAATTCTAGCAAAAGCGGCTCTTGAACATAATATCCCATTTATTTTAAGTACCGTGTCTACCTCAAGTATCGAAAGAATTGGTGAGATTACAGAAGGAAAATTTTGGTTTCAATTGTATCATCCCGCCGAAAACTCTTTACGTGATGATATTTTAGATCGGGCAGAAGCAGCCGGTTGCGACGTACTTTGTATATTATGCGACGTACCTAGTTTTGGTTTTAGGCCACGTGATATCCGTAATGGATTAGCTATGCCACCCAAAATGACGTTAACAAATATACTCCAAATAATGGGCAAACCCGAATGGGCACTTAAAACCTTGTACCATGGACAACCGGGTTTTGCAAACCTGGAAAAATATATGCCTAAAGGTTTAAATATGGGTAAACTAGGAGAGTACATGAATAAAACTTTTTCAGGAAGAGTAAACGAAGAAAAAGTTGCTGCAATACGAGATAGATGGAAGGGTAAATTGGTTTTGAAAGGTGTTGCTAGTGAACAAGACACTGAAATGGCCATTAAATTAGGTTTAGATGGAATCATTCTTTCTAATCATGGTGGACGACAATTAGATGCAGGTCAATCAACTATTAAAACTTTACCACCAATTGTAGAAAACTACAAAGGGAAAATCAAGATTATGATAGATAGTGGTTTACGTTCTGGGCCAGATGTAGCCAGAAGTTTAGCCAGTGGAGCAGAGTTTACTTTCATGGGACGTTCTTTTATGTATGCCGTTGCGGCTTTGGGCGCACAGGGAGGGGAACACGTAATCAGTATGCTTAAAACACAATTGCAGCAAGTGATGGAGCAAGTTTGCTGTGAAAAGGTAGAGGATTTTCCTAAATTTTTGATTAAAATGTGAAAATAAAATTAAATGGAAGAATTTGAAAGAAAGGAAAAATAAAACTGGAAGTACTCTTTAGTTTTTCCCAATCCTTTTTTTCGCCGTTTAAAAAAAACATTAAGAATATGTTTATTACTAAAGCAAGACAAAAACATGGTTTCCTTAAAATCAGGCCCCATATTTTTGAAAATTGGTTTCAATAATCAAGCATTTTGATTGTATTATAGCGTTTAAGAATACAAATCTTTAATATGATAGGGTTAATTTTTTTCTATATCTTTTCTCTATGATATAGATTTTTCTAAACAGAAATAGCAAAACATTAAAATTTCCCATAAAACGACTTCGCTTTACACCTTATTAAAGAAAAGTACAATTTAGGAATGGTAATGCCTTTTGTTGTTCATTTCTTATTAATCGGTTTTTAAAACAAATCGGGATTCATTTGGGCCTAATATTTTAGGAAATGAAGCTTTCATATTAAAGAAGTATTATCTAGAAAAAAAGAGCATTAGCTCAATAGTTTTTTAATATATTTTATTGCAATCTAAATGGATGTATTGCTTATCAAATATAGCACTAAAATTATTTAAATTTGGTGAAATATAGTCTATAAAAATGCATTAAGTTTGTAGAACTATTCCTATAAAAATTTATCTAAAATGACGAAAGGAACCATCTGTTCAACCTTATTTCTATATTTTATAAGTCTTATTTCTTTTGGACAGACATTTTCCATTAGTACAAACAACCGTTATATTTTAAAAGAAGGGAAACCATTCTTTTGGTTAGGAGATACTGCCTGGGAGCTTTTTCATCGTTTGGATAGAGAAGAAGCGGAATATTATCTCAATAAGCGAGCGGCTCAAGGATATACAGTTGTGCAAGCGGTAGTTTTAGCAGAGTTCGATGGATTAAAAGAAAAAAATGAATATGGGGAAGTTCCACTTATTAACAACGACCCAACGCTACCTAACGAGGCATATTTTAAACATGTTGATTTTATCGTTGATAAAGCAAATGAAAATGGTATTAATATAGGTTTTCTTCCTACTTGGGGAGATAAATTATTCAAATCAGGTTGGGGAAAAGGCCCGGAGATTTTCAATATAGAAAATGCAAAAGTATATGGGAAATGGTTGGGAGAGCGGTACAAAAATCGTAAAAACATCATCTGGATATTAGGTGGAGATCGTCAGCCAAGAAAAGATACTAAGGATGTGGACGTATGGAGAGCAATGGCAGCTGGAATTGAAGAGGGAGTGGGAGGAAAAGATAAGGCTATGATTACGTTCCATCCTCAACCCAATCAGGAGGGAGCGAGTGAATGGTTTCATGCCGACGAGTGGTTTGATTTCAATATGTTTCAAACGGGTCATTGCCGCGACAATAACGTTTACGATAAAATAAAAGGTTCTTATGACCGAATATTGGTAAAGCCAGTTTTAGATGGAGAACCCATTTATGAGGACCACCCTGTTTGTTTTAATGCCAATGATTTGGGAACATCTAGTGCGTATGATGTAAGAAAATCTGCTTATTTAGACTTGTTTGCAGGAGCTTTCGGACATACTTATGGCTGTCATGATATATGGCAAATGTATTCCCTCAGAAGAGAAGCAGTTAATGCGCCACATGTTTTTTGGCAGCAAGCCCTCGATTTACCTGGTGCAAATCAAATGAAATATGTAAGAAGATTAATAGAGTCAAGACCAATATTAGATCGAGTGCCTGACCAATCATTAGTAGTAGAAAACAATTTAAATGCTTATGAGCGAATCCAAGCTACAAAAGGAACAGACTTTGCATTTGTTTACTCCACATTAGGAAAGCCATTTAACGTAAACATGGGGAAAATATCTGGCAGCCAAGTTATAGGTTACTGGTATAATCCAAGAAATGGCGAGGTGAAAGAAATAGGAAATTTTGACAATAAAGGCATAAAACAATTTTCGCCTCCAACATCAGGCTATGGTTTAGATTGGGTGTTGGTATTGGATGATGAAAGTAAAAAATTTCTTAAGCCATAAAAATAATGTTAAAATGAAAATTATTAATAGCATTGTCCTTCTCTTTTTTTTAGGGTTTTTAAGCAATGAAGCTATTTGCCAAAATATTAAAAAGCCCAATGTCGTCTTATTATTTTCTGACGATCAAAGACTACAAGGTACCATTCATGCCTTGGGAGGAAACGAGGTAATCACTCCCAATTTAGATGCTTTAGTGAAATCAGGCACTTCATTTACCAACACGTATATTATGGGAGGTAGTCAAGGAGCAGTTTGTGTGCCGAGCCGAAATATGTTAATGACGGGTAGAAATTTATTTTCTATAGGTGCAGAAGGGCAGGTAATTTTGCCTCAAAATGTTACTTTGGGAGAAACCTTAGGCAATAATGGGTATTCAACCTATGGTATTGGGAAATGGCATAATGATAAAGCCTCGTTCAACCGTAGTTTTCAAAACGGTGATGAAATATTTTTTGGAGGCATGAGCAATAATCCTTATAATGTTGTTTTGTCTCATTATGATAATGAAGGGATATACAGCTCAAAATTAAGCCCTTCAAATGAAGAATCCCACAGAAAAGGGCTACATTCTTATCCCAAACACCATACAGAAGTTTTTGGTGATGCTGCAGTGAAATTTATTGAAAATTATCAAAAAGAAAAACCATTTTTTTTGTATGTTGCTTTCAAATCCCCGCACGACCCACGCGTTTTGCCTGAAAAATACAAGGCAATGTATGACACTTCAAAAATCAAGGTCCCCATAAATTTTATGCCAGTTCATTCTTTTGACAATGGCGAGTTAAAAGTTCGTGATGAGATGTTAGCCGCTTTTCCTCGAACACCAAGGGAAGTGAAAGTGCATACTCGAGACTATTACGCAATGATGACGCATTTAGATGAACAAATCGGCAATATAGTTGAGGCCCTTAAAGCAAAAGGAGAATATGAAAACACGATTATTGTTTTTGCTGGCGATAATGGTTTGGCATTGGGGCAACATGGATTGATGGGAAAGCAAAACGTGTATGAACACAGCATTAAAGTGCCATTAATTATAGTTGGTAATGGTATTCCAAAAGGAAAGATTAATGACAATTTTGCTTATACTTTCGATATTTTTCCAACAATTTGCCAACTGACGGATACTGCTATTCCCCCAACGGTACAAGGACAGATTTTGTTTGGTAAAAACATAAATGCAAGAGAAATAATGTTTTATGCTTACAGAAATTTTCAAAGAGCCCTTAGAATAGGCGATTGGAAATTAATAGAATATATGGTAAATGGTCAAAAAACTTCGCAGTTATTTAATCTAAGAAAAGATCCATTTGAGCTATATAACTTGGAGAACAATTCCAAGTGTCATCTTAAGCTAACTGAAATGAAAACCGCTTTAACGGCTCAAAAGAAAATATATAATGATTTAAATTAATCATTTGTTATGGTGTTAATAGTACAAAAAATGGCAGTTTCTTTTAAAGTGTTTTTTTTGTAACTTCATTAGGAGAAATTAAAAGATAAGTAAATGGCTTTTCGGAAATGAGAATTATTGTTAAAAAGCAAAGATTTTGCTTTGTTAAAATAGAATAGCTTTAAAGTTTAGAATTGTCGCAAATAGAGCTATTTTTAAACATCTTTTAGAATAAAATAAAAAAATTATGCATAAAAAGTCATATAATATCAATTGGTTATTTAAAACTAATATTATTACAGTTGCTTTAGTAATTTTGCTTACAAGCACTTATAGCCAAGAAATATATACTGACTGGACAGAATACAACGGTGGTGCTGATAAAAACCATTTTTCACCTTTAACCCAAATTAATTCTTCTAATGTAAGCTCACTGAAAATAGCCTGGGAATATCAATCGGGTGGGGCAGATTCAATAAAAAACACTACCCAAATGCAATGTAATCCTTTAATTATCAAGGGAATATTGTATGGGGTTTCGGCGGCTTCTCAAGCCTTTGCTGTAGATGCTGCTTCAGGGAAAGAGATTTGGAAAACCGATTTAAAAGACAATACATTTAATATGACCAGTAGGGGTTTAAGCTATTGGTCTGATGGAAAAGAAGCTCGACTTTTTTTTGGATATGGAGCATATCTGTACGCACTTGATGCACAAAAAGGAAAACCTATTTTAACTTTTGGAAATAAAGGCAAGATCCACCTCATTGATGGCATTACACGCCCTGGGGCGGATAAATATGTACTTGCAAATACCCCACCATCGGTTTTTAAAAACATTGTTATTGTTGGTACTCGTGTTTCTGAAAGTGCAACAGCATTGTTAGGAGACATTCGAGCATTTGATGCCCACACGGGTAAAAAATTATGGACATTTCATACGATTCCTCATCCAAATGAATTTGGGTATACTACTTGGGAAAAACAAAACTATAAAAATCTGGGAGGTGCCAATAGCTGGATGGGTATGGCTGTGGATACCCAAAGAGGAATAGTATATGCTCCAACAGGCTCAGCGGCTTTCGATTTTTATGGTGGCAACAGAAAAGGAGATAATTTGTTTGCCAATTGTCTTATAGCTTTAAATGTTAAAACAGGTAAACGGCTTTGGCATTTTCAAACCGTTCATCATGATATTTGGGATAGAGATATTCCTGCTCCACCAAACCTATTTACTATTACTAAAAATGGTCGTAAGGTCGACGCAGTATCAGTTTTGAGTAAGCAAGGTTTTATGTTTGTATTCGACAGAGTAACAGGAAGGTCCATTTTCCCAATACAAGAGCGTCCTTTTCCCAGTTCAAAAATCAAAGGAGAACGATCTTCAGCTACTCAACCCATTCCATTATTGCCAGAGCCGTTTACACGTCAAATTTTCACAGAAAAGGATGTTAACTATTTTGCATCAAACCGAGAGGAGATTATTTCTCAAGTTAAAAAAGCGAATACTGGAAGCCCATTTATTCCTCTAGGAAATGAAAGAACCATCTTTTTCCCTGGGACCGATGGAGGGCCGCAATGGGGCGGTGCTGCGGTAGATGAAAATGAAATTATGTATATTCCTGCTAAAGAAAATCCTGTTTACAGCTCTTTAGTTGAAACACCTAAGAAATCTTTTAGCGAGAAAGAAACGAATGGAAAAAATCTTTACCAATCAAATTGTGCTAATTGTCATGGACAAAACCGAGAAGGAAATCATGACGGTTCGTACCCACCACTGCAAAAAATAGGAATCAAATACAATGAAAATGAGATTATGCAATTAATTTCTAAAGGTAGAGGAATGATGCCAGCTAATACTCTATTGAAAGACACAGAAACCAAAGCAATTATTGATTTCCTAAATGGGAAAAACAGAAATATTGTTTCTAATCCGAAAAGCAATCTTTCTTATTCATTGTTTAATCACACGGGATATAATCGATGGTATGATAGCAACGGATATCCTATAAGCACACCTCCATGGGGAACTTTAACGGCTATTAATTTAAATACAGGCAAAAAATGCTGGCAAATACCTTTAGGTGAATATCCTGAATTAATAGCAAAAGGCATACCACCAACGGGTACTGATAACTACGGAGGGCCAGCAGTAACGGCAGGTGGATTGCTATTTATTGCTGCAACCAAAGACCAACAATTTCGAGCCATTGATCGAGAAAATGGCAAAATTCTTTGGCAAACAAAACTCCCTGCTGCCGGATATGCTTCACCTAGTGTTTACAGCATAAATGGCAAACAATATGTAGTTATAGCTTGTGGTGGAGGAAAACTTAAAAGCAAATCAGGCGACAAGTATATAGCATTTTCGTTGCCTTAAGAAATTGAATTCAGCATAGTATAAAAAAACAGTATTTTGAAATTTAAAAGGTATAAAATTTAACAGAAAAAAATGAAGAAAATCGCATTTTTCAGACTTTTAGTATTTGCGTCACTCGTTACAACTCAAAATGCATTTTGCCAAACCAAGGCAAAGGAATTAACGCTAGAAGACATATATAAAAACAAACAGTATGAATCTATGGGCTTTGGGACTATCCGATGGATGAAAGACAATGCAGGTTATTCTACCATTGAGACAAGTGCAAATGGCAATGAAATTGTAAGATATGAAGTCGGCTCAGGCCTAAAAAACACCTTGGTTAGTTCATCTTTATTAACTCCTTTAGGTCTAGATAAGCCTTTATCAATTGCTGATTATATTTGGTCGGATGACAATTCCAAACTTTTGATTTTTACAAATACACGTAAAGTTTGGAGACAGAATTCTAGAGGTGATTATTGGATTTTAGATTTAAAAAAGAACAAACTGAATCAACTGGGCAAAGAAATGGAAGAAGCCACCTTGATGTTTGCTAAGTTTTCGCCCGATGGCTCACGAGTGGCGTATGTGAGTAAACTCAATATTTTTGTAGAGGACTTAGCATCAAATACAATTACACAACTAACCAAAGATGGTGGCGATAACATTATAAATGGAACTTTTGATTGGGTATATGAAGAAGAGCTTGACTGCCGAGATGGATTCAGATGGAGTCCAGACGGGGAAAATATTGCGTATTGGCAATCGGATACCAAAGGGGTAGGGACATTTTACATGATTAACAATGTAGATTCTATTTATTCAAAACCTATTCCATTGCCTTATCCAAAAGTGGGAACTGCCAATTCTGCAGTAAAAGTTGGTGTGATTTCGGCTTTAGGTGGCGAAACGCGATGGTTTAATGTGCTAGGCGACCCAAAAAACAACTATTTAGCTCGGATGGAGTTTATCCCAGCTTCAGATGAAGTGATGATTCAACAACTTAATCGCCTCCAAAATACCAATACAGTATGGATAGGCAACACGAAAACTATGGCTTTAAACACCATTTTGACTGATAAAGACGCAGCATATTTAGATATTCATGATAATATCGTATGGTTAGAAAACAATCAGTCATTTACTTGGACAAGCGAAAAAGACGGTTGGCTGCATTTGTATGAAGTATCAAGAGATGGCAAACAAAGCAATGAAATAACCAAAGGCAATTTTGATGTAGTAAATATCAATTGCATAGATGCTAAAGGCGGATATGTATATTATATAGCTTCGCCTGAAAACTTTACCCATCGCTATTTGTATCGCAGTAGACTAGATGGCAGTGGAACAGCCGAACGTGTTTCGCCAAAATCTATGGCAGGGCAACACAATTATCAGATTTCTGATAATGGTCAATACGCCATTCATACCTTTGAAAATGCCAAAACTCCAAGAAGAATTTCACTAATAAATCTTAACACGCATACCGAAATTAAGCTTTTGCAAGACAATGACGCATTAAAAACTAGAATGGCAGATTTGGCTTTAAGTCCTAAAGAGTTTTTTAAAGTTGATATAGGCGATGTTGTTCTAGATGCATGGATAATCAAGCCCAAAAACTTTGATGCGAACAAAAAATATCCAGTCATTTTTCATGTCTATGGCGAGCCTGCTGGCTCTACCGTACAAGACAACTGGAACACAGGCGATAATTTTTGGCACCAATACTTAGCGAATCAAGGCTATGTGGTAATGAGTGTGGACAATAGAGGAACTAAAGTGCCGAGGGGTCGAGATTTTAGAAAAATTATTTACCGCCAAATAGGCCTTTTGGCAGCAGACGACCAAGCCAAAGCCGCAAAAAAGATTAGTAGCATGTATCCCTTTGTTGATGCAAAACGCATAGGAATATGGGGCTGGAGTGGTGGGGGTCAAATGACTTTGCATGGTATGTTTCGTCATGCGGATATATATAAAACAGGAATTGCGGTTTCTTTTGTGTCAAATCAATTACTATACGATAATATTTATCAAGAAAGATACATGGGTTTGCCCAGCGACAATGTGGAGGGATATAGAGAAGGCTCCCCAGTAACTCATGCAGGGAAACTAAAAGGTAATTTGATGATTATTCATGGAACGGCAGACGATAATGTTCATTATCAAAACTTTGAATTGCTAGCAAACGAATTGATAAAAAATAATAAATTATTTAGTATGCTTTCATATCCAATGCGAGATCACAGCATAGGACAGAGAGAGAACACTACATTACACATGCGGAGGTCAATGGAAAAGTTTTGGAAGGAAAATTTGTGATAGTTCTAGAAATCAGATTTTTAGGTTAAAAGTAATTTGAAATGAGAGTAATTATTTTAACCAAGGTTGACTTGAAATTTAAATTTTTTGGCAAATAAACGGCTATTTTTTTCTTAAAAAGTGAAAGATGAATAAAAGAAATCCCTCAAAAGCCTTTATGGTAATATTAATTTGTAAACGTAACATTTACTTAAAGAAATTACTAATTCAGACTTGATTCTTTGAGTTAAGCATAGAAGCCTTTTTGTGTAAATAGAAAAATTTTTATTATTCCAAATTTGGAAATTGCACACACTATTCTTTTCCAATATATTTGCAGATTAATCAGCGTAAATGAAACCAATAGTAGAGCTTGTTCAAGAATATTTTAAGACTGTAATTGATGAACCTATAGTCCAAACAGAAAATATTCCATTAAGTGGTGGCGATAGACGCTATTTTCGGTTTTATACTGTATTAAAATCTTATATAGGCTGCTACAATGAAAATGTAAAAGAAAACGAAGCGTTTTTCTATTTTACTAACCATTTCAAAAAAATTGACATTCCTTTACCAGAAATTATCGCTATCAATTCTGAGCAAGAAATCTATATTTTGGAAGATTTGGGCAAAGAATCGCTATTAAACAATTTAGAAGAAAAAGGTTTTTCAGAAGAAGTATATGGTCTTTATAAAAAGAGTTTAGAAGCACTAGCAAAAATGCAAATTTTAGGAGCCGATAACCTAAATTTTGATGCCGCCATTACCACCAAGGAGTTTGGAAAACAAGCCATTATGAGCGATTTGCTATATTTTAAATACTACTTTGTAGACACCTTAAAAATAGCCTATGATAAACAACAATTGCTGGAAGATTTTGATGCTTTGGCAAACTATCTGACCAAAACCGAGCACAAATTATTTATGTTTAGAGACTTCCAAAGTAGAAATATTATTGTAAATAAGGGAGATGTTTTTTTTATAGACTACCAAGGTGGCATGAAAGGAGCTTTGCAATACGACGTGGCATCCTTGCTATGGCAAGCCAAAGCAGATTTAACTGAGGAATGGAAAAGTGACCTGCTTGAATATTACATTTCAGTTATCAATGAACTTTTGCCTTCACCAGTACAAAAAGAGGTTTTTATAAGTCAGTACAATGGGTATGTTATTATTAGGATGCTTCAAGTTTTAGGAGCATACGGTTTTAGAGGATTGTTTGAGCGTAAAGCTCATTTCTTAGCAAGCATTCCATTGGCGCTCAGAAACTTAAAATGGTTCTTAGCCAACCGGAAAGTTGGCTTAATCGTCCCAACTTTAGACCAAATACTTTCGCAAATAACAGATGATCAAGTAATAAAACGATTTGAGTGTCAAAAGGCTGACGAAACTACTCCGCTCATAGTAAAAGTGAAAAGCTTTAGCTACAAAAAAAGTGGCATACCCAAAGACGATAGTGGCAATGGCGGAGGATTTGCTTTTGATTGCCGAGGTATTTTAAACCCAGGAAGATTTGAACCCTACAAAAAAATAACAGGTAGAGAAAAAGAAGTGATTGATTTTTTGGAGCAGCAAACCAAAATGCCCGAGTTTATGAACAACGTGTTTAATATAGTGGACATTTCCGTGGAAGACTACTTGACACGCGGCTTTGATAACCTAGCCATAAACTTTGGCTGTACAGGAGGTCAACATCGCAGCGTTTACGCAGCGGAACAAACCGCCCGCCATCTACGCAACAAATACAAGGTAAAAGTGGAGCTTGAGCATGTGGAGCAAGGGATAAAAGAAATTAAGTATTGATAAATAAATGGTGTTTAAAAACTATAATGGTTCTTTTGAATCAAAAAATAGACAAGCGGGGAAAATTGACGCTCTAAAAAATTTTACTTTAATATTTGTCAAATTTTATCAGAGAATCATTTTTTTATGCCTTTTTTTGGCTTGATTCAACGTTACGATTTTTTTCGAAAAATTAGGTCTGCCAGAAAGCAACATAAAGTAAAATTTAACAGAGCGTATTTTTAATAAATGAAAAACAATATAGCAGGATTCATATTAGCTGCGGGCTTGGGTACACGTCTGAAGCCTTGGACAGACCACCACCCGAAAGCATTGGCGTTGGTGAATGGCAAATCTTTGCTGCATCGTAATATAGAGTATCTACAAAAATTTGGAATAACCGAGGTCGTGGTAAATGTACACCATTTTGCTGACCAGATCATTGAAGCCATTGAAACAAACAAGGGCTGGGGAAGCCATATCAGTATCAGTGACGAAACAGACATGGTTTTGGAAACTGGGGGTGGACTGGTGAAAGCCAGAAACCTTTTGGAAGGTTGCGAGACTTTCGTATTGATGAATTGTGATATTTTAACGAATTTGGATTTGAATATATTGATAAACCAACATCAAGAAAACCTTGCTATCGCTACTTTGGCAGTAGCCAAGCGTGAAACAAGCCGCTATTTGCTTTTTAACCAAAACCAAGAAATGGTAGGCTGGAAAAACATAAAAACAGATGAAATTAAACTACCTGGAAAACAAAAATTAGGCACAGCAGCACCCACACCAATGGCATTCAGTGGTATTCATGTGATATCCAACAGCATTTTTGACAAAATAAACTTTATGGGCAAATTCGGCATGATAGACCTCTATCTTGATCTCTGTGCCGACAATAAAATAATAGGCTACGACCACAGTGATGATTTGGTGTTGGATGTGGGAAAGCCTGAGTCTATTGTTAAAGCGGAAGAACTATTTAAGTAATAGGAATTTCTAAAATCAAAAGAGGGCAAAATTTCTCACAACTTAAATTTGCTTTTTGAGCTA
Source organism: Cytophagaceae bacterium (assembly GCA_031420365.1). Taxonomy (GTDB): domain Bacteria; phylum Bacteroidota; class Bacteroidia; order Cytophagales; family Spirosomataceae; genus Leadbetterella. The sequence goes on along the minus strand of JANOMP010000052.1, from coordinate 5,536 downwards.
CCAAAAGAAAAATAGAACCAATTTACTTCCTCCTTTCAATCCTCAGAAAAATTTCTTAGTTTAGTCTTTTCATATCCCCTTTAATCACATGGAAGACTTTACGATTACACACATTGGCGATATTGCACTAAGCCTACCTATGCCTTTCAAACTTATACCCGCCAAAGGCAAAACTTTTATGTTTCAGGCGGATGATGGCTCAAATCTTGGAAGCAAGAACGAAGGAATTCCTAAAATCTTTGAAAATGATTTTTGGATGTGTGCCTACCAGACTACTCAGGAGTTTTGGGAAATAGTAATTAATGCAAGCAATTTTAAATCTTTAAAACCAAACCCTAGCTATTTTAAAGGTAATACCCGACCTGTAGAGCAAGTTAGCTGGGATGATATTCAAATATTTAATACGGCCTTGAATAAACTTTTTCAAGATGAAAATTTAACTTTTGAAAATGGAATAAAGGCAAAGGGCGTGTTTGGACTACCCTCCGAAACCCAATGGGAACACTCTGCCGAAGCAGGCCAAGGCTTGGTTTTTTCTGGTTCGCAAAGCCTTAGCGATGTAGGATGGTACAAGGAAAACAGCAATGACCAAACCATGCCAGTCGGCCAAAAACATTCCAATGCTTTGGGTCTTTATGATATGAGTGGAAATGTTTGGGAGTGGTGTGCAGATGATTACACTGAAAATATAAGCGAAATACCTAAAAATGGCCAGCCAAACTTAAAAAAAGACCAGTACAAAGTCCTTCGGGGCGGCGGCTGCTTCGGCGATGCCGAGGATTGCCGCCTTCGGTATCGCGGCGGCACCCGTCCCGACTTCCGCTACTTCAACTTCGGTTGTCGGTTGGGTTTTTCCCCCAGTTCCGTTCACGAAAGCTAGCGAGCTTCCTGAGGGACGAAGGAAAGCTGCTGGCTTGAGTATATAATCGGCGTAAGCCTAAATTTTAAATTTTAGAAAATGCAAATTAAAATATTTACTGTTCCAATAATAGATGGTGAAATAGCCAACAACGAAATGAATACTTTTTTGGCCTCAAACAAAGTAGTAGAAATTGAAAAGCAATTAGTTTCCTTGCCAACAATGGGATATTGGACTTTTTGTGTTAAATTTCTACTTGGAGATATTCCAGGAAGAAACCTAAAATATCCAGAAAAACTGGATTATCGCACGGTGCTTTCGGAGGAAGAATTTAAGCGATTTTCAAAATTTAGAGAAATAAGAAAACAGTTGGCACAAAAAGACGCGTTACCAGCTTTTGCAATTTTTACAGATGCCGAACTTTCCGAAATGGCAAAAGTAGAAGTGCTATCCACAGCATATTTAGCTCAAATAAAAGGTATCGGCGAAAAGAAAATAGAAAAATATGGGTCACACTTTACACTGACATGAAAAGGCAAGGAAATTTAATTGAGAAAATTGCCGATTATGACAATATCTACTGGGCATATTGGAAGGCAAAACGAGGAAAAAATTCTAAAAAAGAAGTTTTAGAGTATGGTCAAGCTATTGAAAATAATCTAAAAAGCTTACAAAATGGAATATTGAAAAATTATGTAGAAATTGGTAAATATCATTTTTTTAAAATTTTCGAACCTAAAGAGCGTCAAATATGTGCGGCAAGTTTTGGTGAGCGGGTGCTTCATCATGCCATTATGAATGTTTGTCACCAAAGTTTCGAAAAATATCAAGTGTTTGACTCTTATGCTTCTCGTATAGGCAAAGGTACTTATGAAGCCATACATCGGGCGGCATATTTTCAAAAAAAATACAATTATTTTATGAAAATAGATTGTCGAAAATATTTTGACTCTATTGACCATGCCGTACTAAAAACTCAGATTTCGAGACGCTTTAAGGATAATATGATTTTAAATTTGTTTTTTAGAATAATTGATAGCTATCAGGTATCACAAAATAAAGGCTTACCCATTGGAAACCTCACTAGCCAATATTTTGCAAATCACTACTTGGCCCATGCTGACAGGTATTTAACCGAAACCTTAAAAGCACCTGCCATGGTTCGCTACATGGATGATATAATAATTTGGCATGAGGATAATGAAGCACTAAAACAAATTGGATTGAAATTTAAAAACTACTGCAAGGATACATTGAAAATAGATTTTAAACATCAATATCAAAACAAAACCAATGTTGGTGTTTCGTTTCTAGGTGTTTTTATCTGGAAAAACCACCAAACGCTGAATAAATCAAGTAAAAAAAGATTATTGGAGAATTATAAAATCACCGAAAGTGATTTTTTTAACGAAAATATAGATGAATCCACTTATCATAAAAAGCTTTCAAGCCTAATGGTACGTCCACGAAAAGTAAAAAGTTACCGATTTAGAAAACAGCTCATTTGGAACACCATCGAAAGGAAGGATCCTTCGGGGCGGCAGCTACTTCAACAATGCCGAGAATTGCCGCCTTCGGAATCGCAACAACACCCATCCCGACAACCGCAACAACAACAACGGTTTTCGGTTGGGTTTTTCCCCCAGCTCAAGCCCGATAGTGGCTATTGAACCGTTGGCGTATCCAGTCTGTCGCATTTTGTGACAGCAAATATAAACCCACCAAAGGCTGCGTGAGTAGCATGAGTCGAAAAGGCAGCCGAAGGTAATTCATAAAAGTTATATGGAGAATAAAATAAATTTTTTAGACGAAAAAGGTTTTATACAAGTTGATAATATCGAAGAACTCAAAACATCGAGGGGCATAGTAGAATTTTACGAAAAATATGAAAAAGATTATGGAAAATTCTCAAAAATCACTACCCCTGATTTGCGGTATTTTTGGGATGAGAGTAGGTTTGGGTTGCATGTGAGTGATTCAAACTTTGACTCAAAAGATTTGATAAAATTCTTATCTCAAATTCCAGAAATTGTATCAAACACTAACCTAGTGTATCTTGGGAGAACTGATTTACAGACATTTACAAAACTACCATGTGATTTTAGCAAACTTGAATATCTTTATTTATCTGAAAATGCAAATTTGAACTACATAGAAATATCTAATTTTCCTTCACTTATTAATTTTTATGCAGCAAATTGTCCAACGTTATATAAAGTAGTTTTAACGGGCGATTTTAAATATTTAAAATCTATTGATTTGTCCTTTTGTGTTCTAGAAGAGTTTAATTTTAAAAATTTAAATTTCCTCGAAAATTTAAATTTATCTAACAATAAAATACAAGAATTAAAAATTGATAGTTTAAGCAATCTTAAATACCTATTTGCATTGGGGAATCCCCAATTAAAAATCTTATGGTCTAATATATGGACCCTTGAAAAATTGAAAATCCTAGGATTAAACGACTCTAATGAGTTGATTTCAAAGGACATATTGGAGATAGCAAAAAATTCTTCGGACAATGAACTACAGGAAAGGCTGAAAGCCTATTTAAATTTTGAACAAAAGCATGAAGATGAGCTAGTTCCAGTTAACCGACACCAAATCATTTTATTAGGAAATACCACAGCAGGAAAAACGGAATTAAAACATAGATTATTCGAAGAAAAAAGAACTAACCATGATTCAACCCATGGTGTTCAATATTTTTTTAAAATTATTGATGGTATTGAAGTAATGGGTTATGACTTTGGTGGGCAAGATTATTATCATGCATTACATTTGCCCTTTTTTGACAAAACCAGTCACTATATTTTGGTTTGGGGAAATCGAAAAGATAAGATTTGGGGAAATTATGACTCATTTTATGCAAAGCTTGAAAAAAGGGAAGACGGAAGTTTAGTTGAAAATTTATTGTATCCTATAGAGTATTAGTTAAAGAGTATCGATATGGATTCGGAGAATATAAAAATGAGAAAATCTCTTTCTGAATCTAAATCAAGGATAAGAAAAGAACTTGAATTCCTTTCAAAATTAAAAGATGCCAAAGCAAATTCTTTGGATATTAGTGAGGAAGAAATTAGAATGGAGATTTACAAACCCGATGAAAATATACCAATTGTTGATATTATTCAAAATGTAAGAGCCAATACAAATGAATATTTTTTGGATGTAAAATCTTTAAAATTAAAAAATTACGCAAGGGTACAAGACATACTAAGTTTTGATTTTTTAAATCATAAAGTTGGGGTTTGGCTTAGAAAAAAAATAAAAAGTGGTAAACAAACGCAAAAAAACCCAATAGTAAAATCACTAAAGGAGTTTGGTGAGAAAATTTATTATGAAGAAATAGTCATAATTGACAAAAAGTCATTGATTGAGAAAATAAAAAATTCAGACATTCAAGCTACAGATGAAAACATTGAGGTAATTATTAATTCGCTTATAAACAATTATTACTTAATTTATCCAGGGAAAGATATTCCTGAATTAGAAGACTTTTATATTGTCAATATTCAGAAGTTTACCGAATATTTGTATCAAGTACTAAATATAGAACTTGCTTCAAACGAAATAAATCAAGGTTATTTCACCAAAAATGAAGCTTTTGAAAGAATTCTAAATGAAGACCCAAAGATAAAAGAATACGTTTTAGAATTTTTAAGAAAATCGAAAGTGATATTTGAAGTAGAAGACCTAGAAAAAGAAAACTTGAAATACGTTGCACCATCCTATTTGCCAATTCCCAAAGAAAAGATTGAAAAACTATTCATAGAGTCTTTTGAATTACCTGATTGTGAATTTGAATTTCAAAGTTTTTTTCATCCAAACATTATTTTGCAAATAGTAAAATACTATAAAGAAAAAGGGCTTTTGGTAAAAGACGATGAAAAATTAGAATATCTTTTGTGGAAAAATTGTGTGATAATTTATAATAACAATAAAGAGTCAAAACACTATTTGAAATTGGAACTATTGCTCCCAAATATAGAATTTCCACACAGAACTCCAAAGTTCACGATTTCAAGAAGTAGTTCTGGTTTTATAGAAAATGACCAATTTTCTGAGGTATTTAAAGAAATTAATAATCTCTTAAGTCAGTATAGGCCTAGAATTAAAGTTAAAACTCTTTATGGGAAGTATATCTCATATGATGATGTTAAAAAAGTAATTTCTGAAGGCCCAGACAAAAGAAGTCAGTTTGTTTATTCAGCTGGTGTATTGTATCCCAAATACGACTTTCGACATTTTCTCGGTGATGAATTGAATGCTCCAATTAAAATCTTTATTGCATATTCTAAATTTGATGATGCATTTAGACTAGAACTACGAGATCACCTTTATCCAGGAATAGCCGAAGGCAAATTCATCGTTTTTGATGACCGAGAAATGGAAATGGGAGAAAAATGGAATGCAAGGCTTAAAAAAGAGTTAGAACAATGTGATATTTTCATAGTATTGATAAGTGTAAAAACACTAGGAACTCCATATGTAATGAATGTGGAAATACCTGAAGCAGTAAAAAGAATGAAAAATGGAAATTTAAAAATAATACCAATTCTTGTTAGCGAATGTGATTGGACAAAAACGGATTTGTCTGAATTAAATATTTATGATAAAGCTCTACCTATTTCAGGGAAAAATGACAACTTCGACCTTTCAAAAGAAATAAGTGTA
>JANOMP010000051.1:0-8939 GCA_031420365.1 Cytophagaceae bacterium | reverse complement strand
ATATTATTTTAAACATGTGGCAAGGTTGGCTTGCCCTATTTTGCCCTCTGTTATTCAACGCTACGGTTTACCTGTGGTTCTCTCTAAAACAGAATGCCGACTACTGTTTAAAACCCCCACATATTTAAAGCATCGCATTGTATTGGCTTTGATATATTCAGCTGGTTTAAGGGTTTCTGAGGCTGTAAAACTGAAGTTAGAAGATATAGACTTCGAGAGGAAAACTCTGATGGTACGTAACGGAAAGCGGAGCGCCGCCCGAGGCAACAAGGGTCGATGTCTGCCCCTATCTAGTGTCTGCAAGAAAACTATCTAACTATTTAACTATTAAATAAATACACAAAAAATAGTGCTTGAATATTTAGGCAATACGGCCAATAATTCGTATATTTAGGGCATAAACGGCGTTTTTCTTGAATTATTCGCTGACAAAATTCTAAAATTTTCAAAAATGAGGAAGAGATTCGAACAACAATTGTCACTAGACCTTATACCCATAACAGATTGCCCTGTAAACTACAAATGTAGAGATGCGTCTGAGAAAATTAGTTTAGCATTGTTGACGATTTTTAAGAATTCCGACTATAATGAGAAAATATTCGACCTTCTGGAATCAAAACTGTCAAAAAATCAGCTAAAGAATGGGCGTCTGGGGATGGACTTATGGCAGATATTCGTTTTGGCTCAGTTTCGAGTTGGGCTAAATATCGGTTATGACCGACTTTTGAGGATGGTTGACAACGATAGGTCATTGCGTATTTTGTTGGGTATTGAAACCTCGGGGTTTCAAAGAGAAGAAAATCGGAAGAAAATTTCTTATCAAAATATACTGGATAATGTAGGGTTGTTGACAGATGATATTCTTAGAGAAATCAATGAAGTAATAGTACAATTTGGCAATAATGAGGTATTTAAAAAAAAAGTGGCGGAAGCATCTATCTTAAAAACTGACACTTTCGTAGTCGAAACCAATGTGCATTTTCCTACCGATTACGGCTTGTTTTGGGACGCATCTAGAAAATGCTTAGACATGATAAAAAAAATAATGGCCGAAACCCCTGAGTTATCAGGATGGAGAAAAATGAACTCTTGGCGTAAAAATCTGAAGACGATGTGCCGTCAGATAGGTCAAAATAGCAAGAAAGGAGGTAAGAATAAAGAAGAGAAAGCGAAGGAATTAGTAGAAGGGTATGTAAATATGGGTGAAAATTTAATTGAAAAAATACTTATCTTTTTGCCATTAGTTCCTCAATCACTTACTAATCAACTAATTATAGACGATTTGGTAGAATATATAAGACTTGCCAAAATGTTTATGGATCAGCTCCAACGTAGAGTAATAAATGGAGAAACGATACCACAGGAAGAAAAGCTGTTTTCGATTTTTGAACAATATACAGAGTGGATAAAAAAAGGAAAAACGAATCCTAGCGTAGAATTAGGAAAAAAACTAGCCATAACCACCAATCAGTCAGGCCTAATAATACACTACAAAGTTGTTGAAAAACAATCAGATAGCGAAATATTGATAGACATTGCTGCCCAAGTGTTAGCAACATACAAGAAGATACAAAGCTGGAGTGTCGATAAAGGTTTTTATAGTAAAACCAATAAAGAGCTATTAGAAACCCAGGTTTCAATGGTAATAATGCCCAAGAAAGGTAAACTAAACAAGACCGAACATCAGCAAGAACACAAAAAAGCATTCATCATACTTCGAAACAAGCACAGTGCGGTAGAGTCAAACATTAATGAACTTGAACACAGAGGATTGAATCGCTGCCCCGACAAGGGCTACCAACATTTTAAGCGATACGTAGCCTTAGGAATATGTGCTTACAATCTTCATAAAATAGGAGCAAAACTAATAAAAGACGAACTAGAACGACAGAAAAGGGTACATAAAAAAGCAGCCTAGTTCTCAAGAGTTATGCAGCGATGCTAGGCAGGAGTATGTCCAATAGTGAACTAAGACGTCCAAAAAACAACAAAAATCTCAAAAAAATATAAACTTACCCCAAATCAAAGAAAAAAGCCAGCAAAAAAATTATATACAATTGTATATAATGTATATGCGGCTAACTAAAAATAAAAAAGAAGGGGTTTTCTTGCTGACACTAATTACAAAGGCCATATTTTGCTGTACTAATTACTTTACTTTTTAGTGCTGCCTTTGCTTTCGCAATTATGCAGGGAAACAAAGGTAGAAGTAAATAATAGATTCACTATTTTAAAAAGGTCAATTAAAAAAATTAAAAATCTTTAAATAGTTCTATTAAAATGTTCCATAATTACTCACTATCAAAATGAGAATTTAATTATTTGAATTCGTTAGTCTCAACGCATTCTTAATCAAATTTTTATTTTTTCGGGCATACGGAATTTGATAATCATTGAAGAAGCTATTGTCAGTCCACCAATTAGAAAAATAGCATATTCAATACCGAATAAATCGGCCGTAATCCCTGAAATTATAGCACCAAAAGCATATCCTAAATCTCTCCAAAGTCGGAATGTACCAATACTTTCTGCTCTTTGTTTCGGACTTGTAGCTTGTGCAATTGTTGATAAAAATGTTGGATAAACCAATGCGGTTCCCAAACCTAAAATTGCCGAAATGGAAGCTAAAATATAAAATTCACTGCTTAGTGGAATAAGTAAAATGGCTAAGCCTTGTAAAAGCATTCCCCAAAATAGCATTATTTTTTTTGAGTAATAATCAGACATTTTTCCTGTGAATAGTTGTCCGATTCCCCAAACCGTCGGATATATTGCTGTGATAATTCCTATATTTTCGTTGTTGTAGTTTAATGAAAACAAAAAGATAGGAAGTAATCCCCAAATCATCCCATCATTCAAATTATTTACAAGCCCTGCCTGTGTTACCGAACTTAAAGTTTTGTTTTTGAAAGTCGTTTCCAAAAACACATGGTCAAGTTGAGCAGTATTATCGGTAACACTTTCTTTATGAACAAAATCTCTCGTGTCTTTTACCCACACGGCAGTCAAGATAAAGCCAAATATGGAAATAAAAATTCCTATATAAAATGGATAAGGTGTAATGCCGTATGTGTTTGAAATATAACCCGTTAAGAAAGCAACAACTCCAACTGCAAAATATCCTGCAAATTCGTTTAAACCCATTGCAAATCCACGGTCTTTTTCTCCAACAAGGTCAATTTTCATTACTACTGTGCTACTCCAAGTGAGCCCTTGACTAATACCTAAAAGCACATTAGTGAAAATTACCCAAGTCCAGCTTGGAGCGGAAATGAGCATAAAAGGAATTGGAATAGCGATTAACCACCCGAATAAAAGTAAATTCCTCCGCCCAAATTTATTGGCAAGTCGTCCTGTGTAATAATTAGCAATTGCTTTTGATATTCCGAATGCTGTTATGAATGAAAGAATTGCTGTTTTTGAAGCAATTCCAAATTTCAACTCGGCAAACTGCGGAAAAATAGTCCGTTCCATTCCTATCATACCGCCTACAAAAGCATTCACAATTACAAGAATAGTAAACTGTTTCCAATTTTCTTTAAGTCCGAGTTTTATGTTTTCTGTCATTATGTTTTAATTGCAAATCTAGGTTTAATGGTCTTTTTTGTTTGTAATAAAAGTCACTGTATCGTTTCTTTGTTTTTGTATTTGTATCAAAGAATTTTGGCTAAAATTTTTATTTCTTATTTATAATCAGATAGTTACGATTTAATAATTTTTAAAAGTCAATTCAAATCTAGTGATTTGTTTTTTAATTCTTTTAACCATACTTAGTTTTCTTTTTTGGTGAAGTTACAAATTAACCTTCTGGGCTATCGTGTTATTGTCCTTTGGTGACCATGTTCCAAATTATTACTGCTAGTTTTCTGGTTGTTGCTGAAATGACTAAAACTCGTCCTTTTCTGAAGCCGCACATCGAGCGATTTATTTTCAAATAAAAATATCTGGATTAGGTGTAGATTGATTAAGGTTTTCGATTGCATTGGCATCATTTCTTAATGCTATTTTCGTTTAAGTCTTTCCTTTTTGCATTTTTTTTGGATATTTTGTTTGCCTCGTATTAGATATTCCGGCTCAAAGTGAGCCATATATCCCGGGTTAAATTGAGCCACTGATTCCGGGAGAAAGTGAACCACTTGGTGTTTGATTTGATTACTAACTTGGTATGAAAAATACCAATAAGGCTAATCAAATTTTATCTATGAATAATTTACCATCAAATTGTCAACCGTATGTTCGTTGGGTGGGCTTTTGGTGGGGACGGGCAAAATGTGGTGTTTTTGTGTTGGCTTGAGGGTTGGCAAAACACCTCTTTTAATTTTGCGAAGTGTTGGCTGTCTTTTATTTTTTCTGTCGAGTGTCGGATTGCGGTGTCTTTTTACAATGAGGCAAAACGGTTTCGGGCTTTGTGCTGGGCTGGTATTTTATAACTGTCCGCCCAGCAACTGAAGCCGATTGAAAAACTGGAGTTGAAGTTAACAACCAAAAGCCAAATAGAATTCGGTCAAGCCAGATATTAGCTGATAGTAGTATAACAGCCGATTGTTATTCCTTCAGCCGCACTTGCACAAAACCGAATGTTCGAGCGAAACGCAAGCGTTAAGGTCTTGAAAGTCATGCTTTTGAATTTTTAATTACACTTTTAAATTTTCGTCGAATTGCTGGCATTTTGTTTGTTTATCTTTTAGCAAACATAAACAAAATATCATGTTAAAAAAGCGGAACGCCGCCCGAACGAACTTTCAAAAAATGTATTGAGCGACAACCACTTAGATTGGTTAGATCGTCTTCACAAATCAATTCTGGTTGGTAAAACGCCAACGATTCTATCCGCAATTATCTACAAGAAGTGCGGCTTTTGTTTCAGTTTCATTATGACAAAGATGCTGAAGATCTCACCGAACTTGACATTAACAATTATATCATTTACATCAAACAAGAGCATAAGGTTGGTTTTGCAAAGTGTAAAATGGTGGCCAATGCATTACAGAAGTGGCGGAACGCCGCCCGGAACGATTGTGATGCGAGAAAAACCAAAAAACAAGGCCTCTCCGGCCGAGTTTTAATCCCGAAAGATTTCGGGATTCACACAGCTTGAAAATTAGAAAAGTATGAAAAAAGGATAAGTCTCCAAAGAATTGGGGTAAGGGGTTTATAAACCTTTATTGAAAAAGAACACAGCTTTAGAGCCAAAAACTAAAAAAATACCACACAACGGTCTACTTATACATCTAACATTACTTAGTGTCTATTTTTACGTTCTTGAACATATAAGAATTATCACTTATCCTTAGGCCCTTTCCGCTGGCAGTGGTTATATTCTTGAGATTGACTTCTCTTGTTATGAGGTAAGGGAATTTCTGCAGGTAGGAATCGTCCTTCATTTGTGGATTGATATTTTCAAAAATGGCTGGGCCCTTGTAATCTGCCGAATAATTGGAATCATCGATAAAAAGGTTTTCAATTATAATCCGGTCAGGCATATAGCAGGCATAACCAAAATCATGTTGCCCTGAATTGAAACCGCCGATTAGGCTGGCATTGGCAGAGCGGCCACCTGAAGGTACGAAAATGCAGTTACGGATAATGAATTCTCCTTGCCAAGTACTACCATAATCTGAACGCAGGTTGATAAAACTCCTTCCGCGGATGGTGCTGTTTTCCACGGTTAAAGTCCCGCTGCCAATGGCATTGATGCCCATATGCCCCAAAGTAGAATTGCGTATGGTGGCATTGGCAACTCCCATGTGGGCGTCGAACCGGGAAAAGCTGCAACTGTCATAAAGGAGGTTTTTACTGAAGTTGGAACCCATGATTCCCCAGTATGTTCTATCGTTGATGTCATTTGTTTGCCTACAGTTCAAAAATGATACATTCAGTGCACGGTTAACTAAAATGTCATATGTGCCCATAGAAACGGGCCTCCCTGCCGAGCCAATGGTTTCGTATGTTTTGTGTCCAGTCAGAATGCTGTTCTTGACAGTTACATAGGAGCAGTCACCGATAAAGATAAAGCCGCCATACGGGGCACCATGGCCTTCTTCACCTTTAACATAGTGTTCCAGCCCATCGACAATAACATTGGAACGCTTGATCGCTATGTTTCGACTATAGTAGGTGTACTTCGATTCCGCCTTATTTGCAATGGTAGTAAAACGTCCTCCTTTAATGTTAAGCGTTTTCTCGTCTATGGGAAGAGCTGTGATTTCCGTTATGTGGTCGAAGTCCCAAATGATTGGAGCATTCATATCCACTTGTCCGTTTTTATCAACAACAAAGATATCTGTTTGCGAGGATCCATTATTTTGGTTTGCCCCAAAACGGATATAGCGTTTAACCTTGGAATCGGTAACAGCTATCAAACAGACTCTAGGCAAAGAGAAGGATCCATCTATTTTCAGCTGATTCCGCTTAATGGAAGATATCCCTTCCAGTTTAAACGGTTGAAACCTGGAACTCACTGTAAAAACAGGTGCGTTACGATTTTGCACCTGAGAATCGTCAATGATGAAGGCCGCCGTACCGAAATAGGTGTCGGTCTGGATAACTGCTGTGCGTTGTTTTCCTCCAATGAAATAGGTAGCCCCAGCGTCGGCTTTCACCAAAAGGCTATGATGGTTAGCGAATGCATGGGCTGCAGCAATAGCATCTATATCGTCTGTTTTGCCATCCCCCTTAGCACCAAAGTCACTATAGTGAACCGAGCCATTTGCTTTAAATTTACGTACATCCTTGGGCGATACATTTACTTGTAATTCCCCCTTTTCATTTGAATGTACCCGAATTTTGTTCTTTTCGGACGTTATCACTACGCTTTCGAGCGGGTCTATGGTTTGCCCTTTTGTCAAAGCTATAAATATGAATGAGAAGGATAATAAGAATATATATTTCATAATTAGTTTATTTTAAACTTTTTCCAAAAAAATGTCAAATTGACGCACAACTTTAATCTGCGAAAAAGCTTACAACACAAATATACCCAAAATTTATTTGGCAAATCAACAAAAAAAACTGTATTTTAAAAATATCAAATAAACACTTTTTGTCTTGCCTATTCAAAATAAATCAGACCGCTACTAGGTGCTTTTTTTATGCTTCGATGTGAATATCGCCATATACGATATGATTCGATTCAATGATGCTTTTGTTGAAAAATTTGATCAATCCAAGCTTAAATTTACCTCAAAAACTATCAAAACCAAAGATCGTCTTGCTTTTGAGCAGCACTCCCTATAGATATTGAGAGCCGTTTAGATACGTAAGAATTCGTCCAGGCGGCGTTTCGCATTATGGATATTTTAAAACCACGGCCGAGCCAAAAGGTTGAGAGGATTGTTTGAGAAACTCAAGCTGCCGCCGCCACTCGCCAAGGTGCGAATACCCATTTATGTAACCATCAGAGAGAAATACGGCATTGATATCAGGGTTTGCCCAAAATGCAAGGAGGGCCATCTGGAGCAGTAGCCACGCATTACAGAATTGGCGGAACACCGCCAGGATCGATTTTGGTGAAAGAAAAATCCAAAAAAAAGTCTCGTCAATAAAGTTTTAGCATTACACACGGCTTGAAAGAATAGAAAAGTATGAAAAAAGGATAAGTCTCAAAGGAATTGGGGTAAGGGAATTTTTGATTTTTTTCGAACCCAAAACACAGGATCAGAATCCAAAATAAAAAATAAATTCCATTTATTCCGTTACAACGTATCCCCCCCATCTACCCCCATCTTTTCTATCCGGAAAAACAACCTGACCTTTGTCATAAAAAACAAATATGACAAATGAAAATCAAATGCGACTTCTTTATGAAAAGTTTTTGAGGACTGAATGCAAAACCAGAAAAGGCTTTTGCCTCGAAAATAACGTCAGTTTCCACAAATACAAATATTGGGAACGTAAATTTATTGGCCAATCAAAACCACAAAACGGCTTTATTAAAATAGAGAGCAAACCTCTGCTAGCTTCAAGGCCTGCTAGCCTTATTGTTTTAGAATACCCAAATGGTGTAAAAATCAGTACCCAAGCAAATGACCTTAGTTTGATTGGCCAGTTAATCAGCCTGCTGTAATGTTTGCCCTCACTTGCGGCCAACAAGTACGAATATTACGCCAAACCTTGCGACATGCGCAAGGGCTTCGATACACTGTGTGGCTTGGTGGCTAATGAATTGGGTCGAAAGGCCATCTGTGGCGATGTTTTTGTATTTATCAACAAGCCCCGCAACACCATCAAGCTATTGCATTGGGAGGTGGACGGCCTAGTGATTTACCACAAAAGGCTCGAAAAAGGCACTTTTGGCCAGCCCCAAATCACGCCAGGTGAAAGTCAGATTCGCTGGCCAGAATTAGTGTTAATGCTAGAAGGAATCCGCCCAGTAAAGCTGCATAGAAAGCCCAGATTTTCGCTAGAAAATATGGCAAAAAAAGTGTAAAAACCTTTGCTTATTGTTAGGAAAAACCAGCTATTTTTCGTATTTTTATACTATCAAAACAACGGATAAAATATCGCCAGAAACCCATATAGCCTCATTTTCGCAGGAAAAGGAGGCTATGGAAAAAGTAAATTCTGAGCTGACGAAAGCCCTTAAAAGTCAGGGCCAAACTATTGCTGAAAAAGATATATTAATATTAAACCTAGCTGATAGAAATACGCTTCAAGAAGAAAAGATTATCGCACAAGAAGCCCTTATTACCAAGCTTCAGCGTATGCTTTTTGGGCAAAGTCGGGAGCGTTTTGAATTCCAAACGCCCAGCATTCAGTTGCAATTGGCATTTTGCCAGGAAATGACCGTAGAGGAAATCGCAGGTATTGAAGCTATTCTTGACAAGAAAAAGGAGGCGGTAAAGCAAAAAGAGGTCAGAGAAAAAGCTATCTCAAAAAGAATGCTATTGCCCAAGCATTTATCGGTTGAGGTTACAGTAATTCAGCCAGAGGGTGACCTT
>JANOMP010000050.1:0-10358 GCA_031420365.1 Cytophagaceae bacterium | reverse complement strand
TAAGCTCTTTTAAATCATCAAATGGCTCATTGAAATCTTCACTCATATAAATAATGGAGCTTTTAGCAAAACTAAAGGTTCTTTTTTTTGTTTCAGTGGGCTTGTTCTCTTCGTCTTCAAAAATCACCGTAAGATTTGTTTTTTTTGAAATTTGAGGCATTTTTCAAAATCAAATTAGCTGTTTTGGTATGTTCCTGTAAGCATTTTAATATCAGTTTGATTTCAAATATACTAGCTTTTATTATTTTGACAAATTTAAAATACAAATATTACTATTGATATTCTGTAAAACTTCTTCACAGCCCCTTCGCCTCAAACCAGACATTCACACTTTTTCCATTTTCATCAGTGCAAGTGATCGTGTTTTTGCCTAATTCGGGTTTTATAAAAACACTTTTGCGGGCTTCAAATTTGCCAACGTGTCGGTTGTTGTGGTACCAAAATACGTTTTGCGTACCTACTGAAACACTCGCTTTGAGCTCTATTTCCTGTGGATTTTGTTTTTCGATGTAATATAAGCCTTTATTTCTGGGCGAAACAATGCTCAACGTTTGTGATTTTGTAGTGTGCGTACAATTTGGATTATGCGGAGGCGGAGACGTGTAAGGCAAGCCATTATTTTGCAAAAACGACAGATATTCTGGTGGATAATTGACGTATTCTTTCTGATCGGCTGAGTTTCTATCTAAACAAAAACTACAATAACTCATCGTTTCTGAGGCATTTACCCACACTTTTTTGAGGTGTTGGCATTTCTTTTTGTAAAACACATTGCCCACAAAAAAATCCATTTGAGTGTCTTTGCAAAAGTCATTTTTTGGTAACCCAGTTACCGAGCAAACTTCTTTATAAACCAAACTTTCGGGCTTCTTAAACCACGGTTTGTTTTTCTCGATGGTATTGAAAATTTGGAAAAGCAATGGCGTAGCCACTGCTGCACCGCTTAATTGCGGAATACTTTCCCCTGAAAAATTACCCAGCCAAACACCCACCGTATAGTCGGGATTAAAGCCAATCGCCCAAGCGTCACGTTTGCCAAAGGAAGTACCCGTTTTCCAAGCGATTTTGGGCAATCGAAACGTAAAATCGAAATTATTGGGAAAGTCTGGTCTCTGAATACCACTCAAAATATCGGAAATGATGTAACAAGAAGCAGGATCGAGCAGCGATTTTGGTTGGTTTTTGGGTAAATTAGCATAAGAAGTAAAATTTAGTTCTTGAAAAAAACCACCATTGGCAAACGTGGCATAAATCCGCACCATTTCTTCCATCGTTACGCCACAGCCACCTAAAATGGCTGAAAGCCCGAGTTTGTCTTCATTTTTCTTGATACTTTTAAAGTCTGCTTTTTTCATTTCTATCAGAAAATCTCCGAGGCCGTATTCGTCCAATGTTTTTAAGGCTGGAATGTTGAGCGATTGTTGTAAGGAGTTTTGCATACTCACTTGTCCTTGAAAAGTATCGTCAAAGTTTTCGGGTTTAAAACCACCAAAATCTGTCGGTATATCATACAAAATGGCCTTGGGATTGATGATTCCTTTTTCCAAAGCCAAAGCATACAAATAGGGTTTTAAAGCACTTCCAGGAGAGCGAACCGACTGAATACCATCCACTTCTCCTCCGTCCATGCGGTTTTTGTAGTCTGCCGAGCCGCAATAGACCAGTACTTTCATGGTTTTGTTGTCCACCACCATGGCCATCGCATTTTTCACGCCAATAGTTTCTAGCCTTTGGAGATAAGCCGAAAGCTGCTTTTCGACTTGCAACTGATATCCCGAATGTATGGACGAGCGAATATATGGAGAAGCAGATTCCACCGCCAATCTGTCAGAAATGTGTGGAGCTCGCTTCATGAAAGTACTCCTTTTCAGATTTACGGTTTCGTTTTGTGCCAAAGCAATCTCGTTTTTATTGAAAATTTGCTGCTTTTCGAAAAGCTTCAGCCATCTGTTTTTGAAATACTCTAATTGCGAATTGCTTTTACCGGAAAGCAAAAGACTTGGCTTGTTGGGTACCAAACTCAGCACAATGGCCTGAGCCAAACTCAGCTGTGTAGGGTGTTTTTGTAGATAAATATATGAGGCCGCCTTGATGCCCTCCACATTAGAGCCAAAGGGAATCAGATTGAGGTAAAGAGCCAGAATTTCTTTTTTAGAAAAATGCAATTCAAGCTGAACGGCTCGAATTATCTCCGTGATTTTGTTGAAGTAAGTTCGGTCCTTGGGATAAATCATCCTCACCACCTGCATGGTGATGGTGGACGCACCCGAAACTCGCTTTTTCTTTTGAATATTGGAAGCCAAAGCCCGAAAAATAGCCACAGGATTGACGCCTGGGTGATAATAAAAGTATTTATCTTCCTTCTCGATGATGGCCTTCAAGAAAAAAGGAGAAACCTCCTCCACATTGGTTTTGAGCCGCCATTTGTCTTCGTTGTTGAGATATGCACTCAATATCCGCCCCTCGTCGTCCAACACCACCGCGGAATAATTGTCAGGCACCTTAACTGGAAACACCAAATCCAACACCAAAAGCAAAGCTAATACGCCCAAGGTGTATTTTACTTTAGGGGATTTTAGGAAAAGGAGTATGTTGGATTTTGATAACACCAAGGTTTTTAGATTTTTTTATATAAAGGTCGCTAAGATTTGGATAAATTTTTCAGATTTTTTCTGTATTTAGTACTGTTAAATGGATAAACTTTAATTTCGTTTAATATTATGTCTGATTTACTGTGAAAAGGGTTGGAAATTATGTTTTCAAAACAATCCTACCTTGCTTAGTCTTCTGACTATGCACGAGTGACAATCGGTCTTCAGTCCGAAGTGCACAAATACCATCACCATAATTCATATCGATATCAAACCAGATTTTTTTAAAAGGATTTGGATTCAAAAATGCAGCATTCAAACCGAAACCCCTTCAGAATAAATGGTATATGGGTCAAAATTTATTTCTTCATTTTTGCCCCAAACTACTGTGTCGTATTTGACCGTTACTTAATTAAAAAAAGAAACATCGGCTAGTGGCTTGTAAACGGTATATTTTAAATAAGGCAAAACGGAAAATTGCTTTGAGCTGAAGTCTCAAATTCAACCTCTAGGATATAATTTGGTAATGGTTTAACAGACTTATTTTTTGGTAACATGATATTTATCTTAAAGGATCAATTCTAAAAATAGGCTCACCTTTTATGGCTAAACTCCAGTCGGCCATCAGGTCTTCCTGTCGTAATTCTATCTAGGCTCTTACAAGCTTGATTTTGTTTGCAGGAATACTTCCCTCTAACAAATCACCTTCAGGAATGGAAAAAACCGCCTCGTTATCATTGTATTTTACAGGAATGTGCGGCAGATGATGTTACTTGTTGTCTAAATAGTACATTGAAATAAGCAAACCGTAAAACATATTAATTACGGGCATAAAATTCAGCTGGTTTGTTGATTTTATTTAGAACAAATACCAAAATTATAAATCGAGACTGCAAACGGTTGATAGAACTTTTGTCTTTTTGTTTCAAAATTTCGCTTTGTAATCTTTACAGTTGACAACTTTTGAAAAGTTGTCAACTGTCGTGTCAAAGTCCATTTTCAATTAACCACCACAGTCCCACCTCCCCAATAACTTCTTAAATTGGAATTATACATGGCATCAGCAGAAACTGGGCCTTGTACGAATGTGCCTCTTGAAACTGCTCTTGCTAGGTAATAATAATGTCGCTCGGTATTGTCCACATTTACAAAATAGTTGATCCGGTCGTCTTTGATATCAAAATATGTAGCATTTGAAGCATTTTTAATCCAAGGCATATCGCGGTCTTCTACTAATCTTGGGTTTTCTATTTCTAGTCCCGCTGGTAGCATGTCTGTTAGCACCACGTTGTCTACATTATACATCAGGCCAGCTTGGGCACTTACGGTCAGTCGTACTACCACCAATTGGTTTTGTTTGAAAACTGGGTTTTTTATCACTTCGCCAGTGCGAGTAAAATACGTGCGGCGGGCCCTCAGAAACTTATCTTCGGCTATAAATTTATTGTCTTTTTTGATACCTTCTGATTCAAAGTAATAATACAGATTGTCGTTGACAGACTTCACGTTGATGCCTTTTGGATATTTTGATAGGTCTATCCATTGTCCTTTGCCTTCTATAGTTCTTACCAGTTTGCCTTCAGAATATATCTCCGCTTTCCCGTTAGATTTTTTAGACTTCAATATTTTGCCCATTGCCATCATTGAAAAAGAAAGTTCTTGTGTATTTAAGTAAAGCGATTTGTTGCTCAAAACTCCATTGAGCGATTGTGTTAGACTTGCTATTTGAGGACTCAGAGGGTCGGTTTCTACCAAAGTGTTCAGCACCAAAGCGATGTTTCTGATTGGGGAAGAGAAACTATTTTGAAGCATACGGTCGTAAACCTCTTTTACAAAAGTTTTAGGCAAAAGTTTAGAATATGAAGCGTCATCACCGATTTGTTTGAATGCACATGCCATTAAAAACTGTTGATCTGAGGAAAGATTTGCAAAGTCGGCCTTGAGTTGGTTCATAGCAGCAATGTTAGGTTCATCGGTGAGCGAAAGCACATAAAGCGAATATCCAATTTCGGTTTTAAGGCGTTCTTTTTTCTTGTAAACGCCATTTGTGTAGGTCCAAATGGTCTCTTTGGTTTGCTCTTCGTTGGTGCGTTGGGTGAGATAATTTACTAATTGAGTAATTACGGGTTTCGAAACTTCAAAACCTGATTTTTGAGCTTCTAAAAGGAAATGCAAAGCGAAGGCAGTTCCCCACCAATATTCTTCAGGTGAGCCTGGCCAGTAGCTTAACGCACCGTTATATAGCTGCATGGCTTCAATTTTTTGAATGGCCGCATTGACATTGTATTGCGGATTCAACTCCGATTGCCCAGATTCCGAAATCTCCAATTTTCCGTTGATTTGCTGAATTAAATCGTCGAGATACAACTGTGGAAATGCCTTTGAAATAATCTGTTCTACACAACCATGTGGATAAGCCAATAGCGTTTCGAGGCGATTGCCAAACTGCATCATGGGCGTGTTGCCAATGTATATTTTGGAAGAAAAAGTAGCAGGAATGTAGCTATCTGGGGAGGTAAAAGTTAAATCAGTGTTTTTGGCTAATATGCCCGAAGTGCCAGATTTTTGCAAAGAGCCTGCCGGACGCACACTTATTTCGGTCGTTTTTGAGAAAGTTTCTTTGTCAGATTTTGCTAAAATTTTCAGTTTTCCTAAGCCCATTTTGTCTTTTCCTGCCACTTCTAAGTCTAAGTGTTTTTCCTTACCTGGCTCTATAGTGATGCTGTTTTCAGTAAAATTCCCCACTGAAATTTGCCCTTCGGTTTGGGTAGAAAGTTTTACTGTTTGAGGTGCTTCTGTAGTGTTAAAAAATGTTACGGGTACTTTTACTTTGTCTGTCGGACTCAAAAATAAAGGCATACCGACGCTTATACTAACGGGGTCGGAAACTGTCATTTTTTGTTCTGATGAGCCAAATTTTTCGTTTTCATAGGCTACTACCATTATCCGTAGACTTCCTAAAAACTCAGGAATATCAAACTCGAAGCTCGCTTTGCCCGAAGCATCAGATTTTATATGACCGCTCCATTTAGCTACTAATTCCGCACGGCCATTGGCGAGTGGATTCACACGCTTGCCCATGCTTCCATCTCCGCCCGTGCTACTTTTTCCGTTCAATTGAATTTCTGGCAAAAGCAAAGGGTACAAATCAAAAGAACGAACACCCAAAGCCCTTTTTTGATAAAAATATTCGTTGATTTTAGGTGTTTCGGTGTTTTTAAGCTGCAAAATACCTTCGTCCACAACTGCAACGGTTAGTTCAGTATTTGGGAAAGTTCTCACATCTACACGCTGTTTGGTTTTTGATCTTGATTTTTCTACGGCAGTAATCTCAATCGGTATCCGGCGTTTTTGGTCATCCACTTTTATGGTTTTCATGCCGTGGGCTGACATCAAAGGCAATTCTGGTTGGTTCATGGCACGTATCAAAGTGGCTGTGATAAAGACATTTGGCAGGTGGTTGGTCCCTAAATCAATAGTTATTTCAGCTGATTTGTTTTCTGTTTTAACAAATTTATTCTCCAAAATACCTCCATTTTCTATGGTTATCAACAATTTGCCATCAAAAGGTGTTTTGAAAATGGCCTTGGCTTTTTCACCCAAAAGATAATTTTCTTGATTGGTTTCTATTTGTACTTCGCCGTCGGTATCTACTTCAAACGAAGCCTTTGAACCATAGCCGTAGGCATAAAAGATAGAACTTACGTAACTATCTGCATCCGTAGGTTTTACTCTGATTTCATATTCTCCTGATATTTTTGGAACGAAATTCTGAACTAGATTTTTGGTGCCAAACTTCAATTCTTGACTTTTAATGAGCTTCTCTTTTTTCTTGGAAACATATCGTAGGCCTTCCTCAGTTTTCTCCAAAACTGTTTGGTATTCAAGTAGATAAATATCCATTACAGCATTGCCAGCAACATTGGCTCCAGCTGAGTTTAGTGCAGCTAATTCAATGGGAAAAGTAGCATTTGTTCCCACAAAATAAGCAGGTATTTTCACTCCGAAGAATTGTTTTTGGGTATAAATTTCGAAAGCTTTTTGACGGTGAATTGGTCTTCCGGTTTCATCAAAAACAGAAACCAATATTTTGCCTTCCAGCAAACCATGATTGGCCAATTTTTCGGATATATCAAATAACTGAATGCCCTCGCCTTTGGTATTGGTCATGCCAGTGCGGAGTTCGTTTTCAAATTTAGTTTGGTCATCTAAGCCAAAAGTAAAACTTTCATAACCCTTTGGTTGAAAGGTTTTATGTTTGATAGAAAAAGCAAGCTCATATTTATTGTCGGCTGCAGGAGGACCAAATAGATTATTGGCTTGTAATTTTACAATTGCTTTCTCATTGAGTTCTACTTTTTCTGGCACATCAATTGTCACTTTTATGCGGTCCGGCATGAAGTCTTCTACCGAAATGCTTTTGGAACCAATAAGTACATTATTTCCTGTAAAAACGTCAATATTGTAGAAACCAGTAAGGGCATAGCGTTCTAATTTCACAGAATGACTAATAGCACCCGACAAGTTGGATTGGGTCATAAGTGAGCTTATTTCTTTGCCATTTGGTTGTTTTACTTGAATTTTTATTGGAATAGCACTCGGGGTTTCCCAGTTGTTGTTTCTGATTACAGTGTTTAGGTTAATAGTTTCGCCAGGACGGTAAATTTCTCTATCGCCGTAAATAAAGGCATCCAAACCCGCTTCGTTGAAGTTTTTACCCGTGATGTCAAACTTCGAAGTTTCTATTTCGGTATCATCAAAAAGCAGATAGTTGAAGTCTTCTTTCGAAGTGGCTGTTACCATAGCTATTGTAAAATTCGGATTGTTCTTTTTTAAGTTTTTAAAAATCACCATTCCGTTTGCATCGGTGTTTCCTTTACTTATTTCTTGGTTATTGTTGCTAATTAGTTTTATTTCCAAGCCAGCAATTGGTGTAATTTGCATGATAGAATTTGCCAAAACTATCACATCTTCCTGGTTTTGAGACATTTTTGTAATCAATCCAATGTCAGAAATCGATACTATTTTTTGAATTTTTCGGTAATATTCGTCTTCAGATTCTACAGAAATGAAGTAAATTCCTCTTTTGGCGGTTTGGTCGGGCAGGGGAAGGTTCAGCACCGAAACGCCTTGTTTCACTGGCAAATCTGCTGTTTCAATTTTTTTAGAAGAAATCTGATCGGCATAAATATCTGCTTCTGAAGTGTAATAATACTCTTGTTCTTCATCTCCATAATAACTCCGTCGAGAGCCTTTCAAAAATGGTAAAATGTTGTTCTCGAAAATTTTAGAAACAGTAACATTGACTTTTGGAATGTTTACGATATTGATTCCAATATTTTTATTACCGAGATTCGACATATATTGAGCGTTTTTATTGGAAAATTCTAAATACGGATTCACCTTTCCAAAAAAGGCTTCTCCTTCATAATCTTCGTCCATTTTGCCACCTAAGACTCCAGAAATACTTTTATTCAAGGTAATTTTGTACATATCGTCTTGATTAAATTCTCCTTTTATCATAAATCCTTGGTCGGCTGGCTCAATAGAATATCTAACTGCTGGCTCAATTTTAATATTTTTTTCAATCTGGGTAACGTCGATTTGTTGGTTAGTTTTTATATAAATGGAGCCTTTTAGTTTCTTGAAACTTGTTTGCATTTTCAGTATCTCGAGTTTTTCAGCCGGTAAATAATCGAAATATATTTCCTCATCATCCTTAAATTTTTGTGAATTATCTGCATTAGCTTTTATTTTGGTAGTTATTTCCCCTTTAATATCAGACGGAAATTCAGTTAAGGCCAAAACCAAATTGGCAGAATTTTCGGCTGGAGCTATTTTGTAATCTAGCTTTTTATCTCCGTCAAAAATCATAATTTCATCTTTAATATTGTGAGAGTCGAATTTACCATTTAGTTCTAAAAGCACCCTTGCTTCTCTCTGATTTTGCTTGTTTTTTGCAAAATACATTTGAGCATCTTTCACTTTCAGATAAGGAGTATGAAATTTAATCGTTTCGTTTTTATCGATGCCTATTTTCCCTTTTTTCCTTTTCAAAAGATTCTCTGAAAGCTTTGCTTTGTATTCTTTGGAAAATTGCATAGGTTTTGATGGGGAAAAAACCAATTCTTTTTTTCCAATCCACTTAAACTTGCCTTCGATTTTGGGCTCAAAATCTAGATAGGGCGTGCTTTCCCATTTGTTTAGGTCACCATCAAACATGAGCTCTTCATCAAACTCAAAAAAAAGATTTTGAAGGACTTCGATTTCATCACCAAAACCTAAGGATTTGATGCCAACTTCTGGAAGATGGTTGCAAGAATTGAAAATTAGAATGAGAGAGGCAATTACACAGATTTTTTTCATTAGCTTAAAGTCAATTATTTTAGGTAAACCTAAGTAATTATTTCAAAAGCAAGAAAAAAATGTTTGGAAAAAGCTAAAAAAAGACGGATTGTTAACCCGTCTTTTTTTAAAGAATTTACAAGAAGTATTAAAACATTGTACCTACTAAATGGACTCTTGGTCTGCCTCCTGGCGTAATTACGAAGGCATCAATAAAAGAGGCAAATGGTCTAGAAATTGCCAATAATTCGTTTTCTTCGAACAATATAGCATAATATGAATTCTCAATCAATTCAACTTTATAGTTTTCTTCTAGGAGAATAGCAGATTCCATAAGGTCAAATGCATTGTCTCTGTCTTCCATAGAATTAAAACCGATTGATCTTAAATATATACTTCCATCAGGGTTATAAACTGCAAAATAGTGTTTTCCATCTTCAAATTTAGTAAACCCAGTTATGCCATAAGCATCTATAATTCTTGATTTATTTAAATAAAAATCCACAAATTCATAGCCATCTAACGTACTTAAAAACTTATCTGACTTGGATTGTATTTCCTGTTCCATGACTGTAGAATTTGTTGAAGTTACTGCACTCTGTTGGATACTATCTTTAGCGGATTCAGATTTTTTAATTTCTTTGGATTTTGAAATTTTAGCAAAAAAAGCATCTATTTTTTTTATGCTTTTAGAACTCGTTTTTAATTTAATCTCTGATGATTTGTTAGCAGTACTTGATTTATTTTCTAGCAAAACATTTTTTATTGATTTGCCAAAATTTGTTAAAAATAAAATACTTTTTTTTGCAGCAGTTTCAGAATTAAAATCACAAGAACGCCCAATTTCTTTATTGTTACCAGCTTTTAAAATTACAAAGTATTTTTTATCTTCTTTTACAGTGTTTAGCCTGTCCAAAATTTCAATATTTTTTAGAACAGATAGTATTCCGCTTTCACATCCTTTACTGCTGGTATATCCTTCACTTCTCAATAATGTATCTTTGTCTTCTGCAATCAAAGCAAAATAATATTTATTTGTTTTTTTATCAAAAAACTTTGTGATGTTTTCAAACTTTCTATGAGGTTCTTTATCCAAATAGGTCTTACATGGTAAGTAATCGTTGATAATTGCCATAAGTGTAATTTTTTTTTGATTAAAATCATGTAAAAAACCATACAATCTTAACTAATTATTTCAATCTAAGTTACTTAAACACAATAGAAAATGCTATGTCTACGGTATTTTTCAATAAAATATAAAAATTTTATTATTTATTTTAATTTACTGTCAAACGGTTAATAATTAAATTCAAGTAAAATTATGTCTGATTTAGATGAAATAGGGTTTGAATTCACCTTATCAAAACTACCCCCTCCCAATTTTCGAATAAATTGTATTGTATTTTTTCAATATTCTTCTCA
>JANOMP010000049.1:0-21070 GCA_031420365.1 Cytophagaceae bacterium | reverse complement strand
ATTGTTTTTAATTTTTTCGAATAGCTTTGCAAATGGACAAAAAAAATTTCCCGCTTTAAATAATTTTGGCGGTGTTTATGATGTTCCCGAGGCAACAAGTATCATTGACACAAAAAAAAAATATAAAATTGTTGTGGATGTAATGAATGCAGAAAAAAACTCAACTAAAGAATTAAATAAAGCGTTTGAACTTACTGCGAGATTATTTAATTTATATGCCTCAGCTGGACTTCCTAAAAGAAATTTAGACATTGTGGTAATTATTCATAACGAAGCATCTCCAACAATATTAAGCGATGAATCTTTTGAAACAGAATACAAAACCAAAAACCCAAACACAGAAATAATTAATACCCTAGGGGAAGCTGGTGTAAAGTTTTTTGTTTGTGGTCAATCATTAAGAGCACGAAATTTAGTAGATTACAAAAAAAATCCGAATATCAAAGTTGCACACGGTGCTATTTTAGCATTATCTCATTTTCAAAATAATGGATATTCCTTATTAAAATTTTAACCTTTAATGCAAATTTAAATTACATTTTACATCTTTAAATAAATTAAACCAATTTTTAAGTTTATGAAAAAACTCATTTATTCACTTTTTATCATTTCTACAAGCTTTTCAACTTTTGCTTCAAATGATTTTGGTTACAATACCACAATTAATCAAAATGAATTTGACAAAGTAGTTCAACTAGAAAAGTATCTTGAAAAAAATCAGAATGTTACTTTGATAGACCTAAAAGCAAAGAACTCCGAACTTGTAAATGGATTAAATTTAGTAGAAGATGCTACGATTTCGAACCTTAACTTAAACAAAAACCTTCCCTTGCTAGGTGGATTTTGGTGGGGATGTTGTTTAGGAATAGTAGGCTTGGCTTTAGTATATTTTATTACAGACAACGACAAAGACGTTGTAAGAAAAGCCTTTTGGGGCTGCTTAATAGGAACATTACTTGTAGGTGCAGGTGGTTTATTGAATCCTTTTGGCTGGTAATAAAAAATATCACCAAGTTTTTACTTGGTGATATTTTTTATTAGATTTACATCGTTTAAAATCTAATAAAAGTTATGGCAAACAAACTAGAAAGAACGGTCGGAAAAGAAGCAATGTTTTTAGGCATTTGTGGAGGGGTATCGAAATACTTCGAGGTTGACCCTACTATTATTAGAATTGCCTTCGCATTAGTTACGTTTTTCAGCTTTGGAGGTTTAATTTTAGCATATTTTATTATGGCTTTTATTATCCCTAAAGAAAATATAGTTTAATCTTTTGCAACTATTTGTCTCATAACATCAAAGATGGCTATTTATTTCTAAATAGAAACACATACATTAAATAGTCAATCCTAAATTAAAATCTTCTTTTTCATTGAAATTAATTACCAATTAAAAGTAATTAAATTGGCATTAAACATTATCTTAATCTAAATTTTCTTAGTTTTGCACCCAAATTTTAAAGCATTATTATGTTAAGATCCCATACTTGTGGTGAACTTCGGACTTTGGATATAAATAAAAGTGTTACTCTTTGTGGCTGGATACAACGTGTTCGTGACAAAGGGGGTATAATTTGGATAGACCTTAGAGATAGATATGGAGTTACTCAACTTATTTTTGAAGAAGGGAAATCAAATGCTGGGTTAATAGAAAAAGTACGAACAATTGGAAGAGAATTCGTAGTAAAGATAGAAGGGAAGGTAGTGGAAAGGCTTTCTAAAAACGATAAAATTCTAACAGGAGAAATTGAAATTCTTGTTGAAGAATTTGAAATATTAAATGCTGCAAAACTTCCACCATTCTTAATTGAAGATGAGACAGACGGAGGAGATGAACTCAGAATGAAGTATCGTTATTTAGATTTAAGAAGAAATCCAGTCAGAAAAAACTTGTTGTTACGTCATAAAGTTGCTCAACAAACTAGAATTTATTTAGATTCTAAAGAATTTATTGAAGTAGAAACGCCAGTTTTAATAAAATCAACTCCTGAAGGGGCAAGAGATTTTGTTGTACCAAGTAGAATGAATCCAGGTGAATTTTATGCCTTACCTCAATCACCTCAAACCTTTAAGCAACTTCTAATGGTTTCAGGTTTTGATAGATATTATCAAATAGTAAAATGTTTTAGAGACGAAGATCTTAGGGCAGATAGACAACCTGAATTTACACAGATTGATTGCGAAATGTCTTTTGTGGAGCAAGAGGATGTGTTAAATATGTTTGAAGGTTTAATCAAGCACCTTTTTAAAACAGTAAAAGATATTGAATTGGCGGAAGTTCCGAGAATGACCTATGCCACAGCTATGAAGCTATATGGTTCTGACAAGCCTGATATCCGTTTTGGAATGCAATTCGTTGAAATTAGCGACTTAGTAAAAGATAAAGGCTTTCAAATTTTTGATGATGCTGAATTGATTGTAGGGATTAATGCTCAAAATTGTGTAGAATATTCACGAAAACAAATTGATGAACTTACAGAATGGATAAAAAGACCTCAAATTGGAGCCAAAGGATTGGTTTACATTCGCTTTAATTCAGATGGATCAGTAAAATCTTCAATAGATAAATTTTATTCTGAAGAAGAATTGAGAGTGATTGGAGAAAAATTTGATGCAAAATCTGGGGATTTAATTCTAATTCTTTCAGGACAAGAGGACAAAGCTAGAAAACAATTAAATGAATTAAGACTAGAAATGGGGAGTCGATTAGGACTTAGAAATCCGCAAGAATATAAAGTCCTATGGGTTTTAGACTTTCCTTTGTTAGAATATGGTGAGGAAGAAAATCGTTGGTTTGCTATGCACCATCCATTTACTTCCCCAAAACCCGAAGATATAGCCTTATTAGAATCCAATTTAGGTGCTGTACGTGCAAATGCTTATGACTTAGTTATAAATGGGACAGAAGTTGGCGGAGGCTCTGTAAGAATATTTCAAAAGCCCCTTCAACAAAAAATGTTTGAAATTCTAGGCTTTTCAGACGAAGAAGCAAAGAAACAGTTTGGTTTTTTAATGGATGCCTTTGAATTTGGAGCTCCTCCTCATGCGGGACTTGCTTTTGGGTTCGATAGGTTATGTGCTTTATTTGGTGGGGTAGATTCCATACGAGATTTCATAGCATTCCCAAAAAATAATAGTGGAAGAGATGTTATGATTGATTCGCCATCAACCATCGCAGACTCCCAATTAAAAGAATTGGCTATTTCTGTCTTAAAATAATTTATGTATAAATCAAAAAACTTTTTTGTTTTTTGAAAGCTTTTGTTCTTCTGCAAAGTAGATTTTAGTAAAAATTTGATAAAATCTACTAAGAATGTAGCCTATAAGAACCCCATACAGATCAGCAAAAATATCATAAAGCTCGAAAAATCTATAGAAACTTTCAGGTAATAGATATTGGCCTACTTCTATAAAAACTCCGAAGAGCAATAGACAAATAAAAGTATATATTTTATTTTTTGTACACAAAAACCAAAGAAAGCCTAAGCCAGCAAAAGTAATAAAATGTGCCGTTTTGTCACCTATAATGTCAGGAACTTCTTTGTTGGGGATAAAACATAAAACAGCGACTATAAAACTGCTAGCAATGGCAAAAAAAGGTTTCTGTAGAAAGTGATATAAAATTTTTATATACCTAATCATTTAACTAAAAATAATTTCTTTTGATGATAATTAACTAGAAATCCATGAAAACTCGTATTCCAAAGCCGGAATCTTAGTTCTCTCAGCAATTCTTGAAAGCCGTAAGGGTAATGCTATAATATAATCTCTGGCTTTTTCAGCTGAATCGTTTAAATCTGAGATTTTTTCTATTTTCCATTCAGCAATCAAATCTTCGAAAATTTTAATGTAATCAGTAGAGGTATAAACGCCTAATCTTTGGGCGGAATCTGAGAAATGCGAAAACACATTACCCATCTTTTGACCCGTCTCTCTTAAAAAATGTGCCGGCATAACTATCTTCTTTTTCATCATATCCTCAAAAGCAAGCATCATTTCAGATGGGTCTACTTCAAAAATTTTGGAAATAAAACTTTTATAAGCTTTTGCATGTCGCATTTCATCAGCTGCAATTTGTCCACAAATAATTGATAAATGTGAATTTCCAAACTGCTTAGCTAAAGTTGCTGTTCGTCTATGAGAAATATTAGTTGCCAACTCTTGAAACGAAGTATATACAAAATTTCGGTAAGGATCTTTATCTGTTCCAATATCCATTCCGTCTGCTATTAAATACTGAGTTGAAACTTCCATTTCTCTCATATTAACTCTGCCTGATAAATACAAATACTTATTTAACAAATCACCGTGTCTGTTTTCCTCAGCAGTCCACCATCTTATCCATTTGGCCCAACCAGATTGCTTATTTTGGTGTTGATTTACACCTTCTAAATCCATAAGCCAGGTTTCATAAGTTGGCAAAGCCTCTTCTGTGATGGTATCACCTACCAATACTGCAACATAATCATAAGGCAATTCTCTGCAAGATTCTTGAAGAAGCTTTACTTCGTCCATAAAATTTTCTTTTGATGAATCGGGCAGAAAATCAGAGGGTTGCCAATTTTTATCTATAGGGTTTAAATATTCATCAACAATAGAATCCATCTTTTCGCCGATAAAATTCATAACCTCAATACGTGACAGGGGAAGTTTCATTTTAGTATATTTTTAGAATCAATAACAAAAGTAAGAATAAAATCCATACCAATTACCTTAAAGAATTTTCAGTTTTATAAATTAAGGTCTTAACTTTGCAATCAAATCATTAAAAATTCTGAATGAAAAAAATTGTAGATTACATATTATCAAGCATTTTCCTATTATATTTTGGTGTGCTTTTGGTGGTTTTTCATCCAATTCAATTTCTTGTTTTTAATCTTTTAGGCCAAAAATCCCATCAAAAAATTGTAAATTCTTTAAATTTTTTTATTGTAAAAGGTTGGATATTTACTGGATCCACGAGCTCCTTTTCACAGGCAGTTCCTTTGTCTACTAAAAAAACAATTATATTTATTGCAAATCATCAAAGTGTTTTTGATATTCCTGGCATAATTTGGGCTTTTAGAAAGCATACTCCTTTGTTTATTTCAAAAAAAGAGTTATCGAAAGGAATTCCGAGCATATCTTATAATTTAAGAATTGGAAATGCAGCTTTAATTAACAGGAAAGACCCTAAACAGGCAATTGGTGAAATAATTAGATTTGCAAAGTATATTTTTGAGAATAATTATTCTGGTGTGATTTTTCCAGAAGGAACTCGATCAAGAGACGGGAAATTAAAACCATTTGCTGTTGGTGGCGTAGCAACCTTAATAAAAAAATGCCCAGGTGCTGAAATAGTGCCAATAGCAATAATCAATACAGGAAAATTTAATCCAAAAGGCATATTTCCTTTAACGAGTTTTACTAAAATGTCCTGGCATACCTTAGTGCCGATTAATCCTATTGGAAAAACTGCAGAGGAAATAGTAAATGAAGCAGAAAGTCAAATTAAGAATCATTTGATAGCTAAAGGTGTTTATAGATTTAAGAATAAGATTTGAAAACAAAACCTTATTGTTGCTTTTATTTTGAATAACCATTTTAAAAACTGTATTTTGTACAATTATTTATTTTTTTTATGAATTATAAAGTAAATGAAGCAGGGGAATTTAGATATATTGACGAAGGAGATGGACAACCATTGGTAATTTTGCATGGTTTGTTTGGAGCTCTAAGCAATTTTGATGAGGTAATTGAAGGCTTTAGAAATAAATGCAGGATAATAATCCCCGTTATGCCTATATATGATATGCCAATGCGTGAAGCTAGCATGGAGGGCTTAATGGCATTTATTGAACGTTTTATGATTTTTAAAAACTTAGAAAATATAATTTTGCTTGGCAATTCTTTAGGTGGCCATGTTGGATTACTTTATACTTTAGCACATCAAAAAAACGTTAAAGCATTAATTTTAACCGGTAGTTCGGGGCTTTTTGAAAATACTATGGGTGGCTCATTTCCAAAAAGAGGAAACTATGCGTATATAAAAGAAAGAGTAGAATACACATTTTATAAGCCAGAAACAGCTACAAAAGAGCTTCTGGATGAAGTCTTTGAAATTACATCCAGTATTCCTAAATGTATGAATATTGTGCAAATTGCCAAATCAGCTCAAAGACACAATATGGCAAAAGAAATTAGTGCAATTTTAATACCTACTTGTTTAATTTGGGGATTAAATGATACAATCACTCCTCCTCATGTGGGTCATGAATTTAATAGATTAATGCCGAATTCTGAATTGCATTTTATTGATAAATGTTGCCATGCACCTATGATGGAGCAACCCAAAGAATTTAAAAATGCATTGGAGCCTTTTTTAGACAGAATATTGGAGGAAAGCCTAGTCTTAAATTAAAATCAAATGACAGCTAAAGAGTTAATCGACAGCAACATACCTACATTAAATTCAAGAGATAATGTAGAAAGGGCTCTTCAAATGATGAATGACTTAAGAATTTCTCAGTTGCCGTTTGTTAAAGACAATCATTTTGAAGGGATTTTTTCTGAGGATTTTCTCCTAAATTTTGATTTTGCCACTCAACTTTCTGAATTACCATCAATAAAAGAAGAAATAAGTATTAAACCATTTACTCCTCTTTTAGAAGTTATTAAATGTTTTGAAAATGCTCAAACTGAAATCTTACCAGTAATAAACGAGCAAGATTTATTTGAGGGTATTATAGAAAAGAAACATGCTTATCAAAGCTTTGTGAAACAGTTGTCATTAAATGAGCCTGGTGGAATAATTGAAATTAACTTAGCCAATAAAGATTATTCACTTCATGAAATCTCTCGAATAATTGAAAATGAAAATGCAAAAATTACCTGTTTGTACTTATTAAAATCGAATATTGAAATTAATAATAATGTTTTATTAATTATTAAACTTGATGTTTCACAAATTAGTAATGTTGTAAATTCTTTGAGTAGATATGGCTTTGATGTCACTGCTTATTATGCCACAGAGCCAGTAGCTAATCTTGAAAAAGATCGATATGAGATGCTAATGAAGTATTTAAGTATTTGATTATTTCAATTTCAAAATAATATGAAATTTGTAATCCACGGTCGGATATTTAAACCTGAATCAACTGAAAATATTCAAGAAATATTTGATGTTTTAGACCAAAACAATATTGAATTCCAAATTTCAAATTCTTTCAAAGAAGTCTTAGTTGCTTCTAGTATTAAACTGCACAATCATAAAACCTTCATAAATAATAAAGAAATTTTCGATGCAGACATAGCCTTAAGCTTAGGTGGAGATGGTTCATTTTTAGAAACCTTGGGTTTAGTAGCAAATAAAGAAATTCCTATTCTTGGTATAAATTTTGGAAGATTAGGTTTCTTAACCGACATCGAACCTCAGAATATTAAGGAAACAATTTCTAAAATTCTTTCAAAAAAATATACAGTTGATGAAAGAATAATGGTACACATGGAAACGGAAAAGCCAATTTTTGATTCGGGCATGAATTTTGCTCTCAATGAAATAGCTATTTCTAAAACCGATACTTCGTCAATGATAGTCATACATGCCTATATAGATGGAAAATTTTTAAATAGTTATTGGGCAGATGGATTAATGGTGGCAACCCCTACAGGTTCCACGGGATATAATTTAAGTTGTGGTGGACCATTAGTAATGCCACATTCTGAAAATTTTATTATTACTC
This sequence comes from Cytophagaceae bacterium, assembly GCA_031420365.1. Lineage (GTDB taxonomy): Bacteria > Bacteroidota > Bacteroidia > Cytophagales > Spirosomataceae > Leadbetterella. The sequence continues at coordinate 13,350 of JANOMP010000049.1, read as the reverse complement.
CAATATGTCCTCACAATCTTTATGTTAGACCAATAATTGTTTCTAGCCAAAGTGAAATTAAACTGAAAGTAGAGAGTAGAAGTAGTAATTTTTTAGCTTCAATGGACTCGAGAGCAAAGATTATTGGTAACAATATGGGAGAAATAACTATTAGTTTAGAGAAGTTCAAAGCTAAATTGGTAAAGATAGATGGTATTGATTTTTTAAGTACACTGAGAGAAAAATTAAGTTGGGGAAAAGACCTAAGAAATAGAAATTAAAATTGCACCCAATATTATATATATTTAGTACGTTTAAATTAAGATTTTAAAACTAAGATTATTACGTTCCATGATTAATCACATTAAAAACACCTTGTTTTTGACAATTTGCTTTTTAGCATTTCAAAGTAGTAATTTATTTGCTCAAAAAGGGCTTTTTAGTCGGCAAAAAGTTGTCAATCAATATGCTACAGTCGGAATAGGTGGTGGATCATCCCATTATTTTGGCGATTTAGCACCTTATTCTTATGCTTATTACGGCTTGTACACAAACGTGAGGTGGAATGGTAGCATGAATTATACTCGATTTCTAACTCCTAACGCCGCTGCAAGAGTTTCTTTCAGTTATGCTAGATTGGCAGGAGACGATTACAATTTTTCTCAAAAAAATCTTGAAAAAATGGCGGATAATTATCTTCGAAATTTGCATTTTAGAAATGACCTTCAAGAATTCACGCTTTCTGGTTTATTTAATATTTTACCTCAATATGGTAAAGGGGCAAAAGGTAGAAGTGCTATGATGCCTTATGTAGCTATTGGAGTTGGATTATATGGACATAATCCAAAAGCAAGAGCTGCCGCAGATTTTACTGGACCAAATGGGGAGCTTGAGAAACAACCTTGGACATCATTAAAACCTTTGAGAACTTCTGGACAAGGCTTACCTGGATATTCTACAAAACCCTATTCTTTAGTGCAACCCGTAATGCCAATAGCAATTGGAATTAGACTAAAAATAAATCAAAACTTCGATTTCACAGCCGAAGCTGGATTTAGATTAACTCCATTTGACTACCTAGATGATGTTGGCAGCGGAGAATACCCTGCTAAATCATTATTGGCAAGTGTAGGGGGAAATCAATCAGCGGATTTTAGTTACAGAGCAGGAGAAACTTATAGTGCTTTAAAACTGACGAATAGAGGAGCACAATATAAACAAGCTGCAGAAACCCGTGCTAAAGTTCAGGTTTCTCCAACAATTGCACCTTCAAACAATCCTGAATCTATTTATCCTTACTCTTCATCAAGAGGTTCAAAGAGAATTGACAGTTATATCCTAACGCAATTCACAATAAGCTACGTTTTGAGCAATAATATTAAATGCCCCCCAATTAGATGAAATAATTTTTACTTTTTTTATTTCTAAAAAAAAGAAAGACCTTTGTAGTTTTGTTAAAAATGTATGATCAAATATCTCAAAAAAATTCTACTTTTTTCAATGATTAGTATTTATCAACTGCAAGCTCAAAAAATTGAGGTCGGAGCTGGCTTTGGCCCAACCTATTATAAAGGCGATTTACAACCAGGTTTTAGGGTTTTTAATCCAAGTATAGGTTCAAATGCTTTTGTTAGATACAATGCATCAAGAGTTATTTCAATAAAAGGGAATGGCTTTTTTGGTTTTATCAAAGGAGATGATGATAAATCAGGGAATCCTTTAAACAAGGAAAGAGATTTAAGTTTTAGAAGTAAAATATTAGATTATAATGCTCAAATAGAGTATAACTTCCTGAACTTCAGAACTCATAATGGCCGATATGAATCCAAATGGACTCCATATCTTTTTGGAGGTCTTGGACAAATAAAATATGTTAGCAGAAAATTAATTAGCCATACTACTGTTATCAATGAAAAACTAGGATCCCCTGATTACGTTTTGCCATTTGGTATTGGATATAAAAAAATAAAAAATGGGCAATGGAATTTCGGGGTTGAGTTTGGAACCCGTATATTATTAAACAAAAAAAATGCAGATCTTTTTGATGGATTTGGATATGATATTGACAAAAATATACAAAGTAAATATACATCAACAGCAATAGTTAAAGACATCTTAACCTTCCCTAATTCACATCAAAAAGATAAATATTTTTACTTAAGTTTTTCAATTAGTTACTTATTTTATAAAGTACATTGCCCACCTGGAAATTAATCAAAGCTATATTTGAATGTTGGGAATTCTTAAATAATTAAATTTCAAATATTATTTAAGCTTTTAAATGAATAGTATCACCAATATTATTTGGATTTACAAGATTTAGAGTGAAACCCTGAATTTTATAAAATTAATTAATGATTGCTGTTTACTGAATTTATTATTAGCCTTACTTTTTTTTGAAAAAAGTAACCGGTGCGACGTTTCGCAAAAAACACTCACAAAAAAAAATCCTGAAGGCCGTCCGCCATGAATTTTTAAATTAATCATATAATTATTAGCAATTTAACTTGCTTAAAATTTTTCATACGGACGGTCCGAATATATTCGGAATGAGATTAATGGAACAATGAGCTATTTGTTTTCTAAAAGATTTCACAAATGAATATTTCTCTACTCTAAATCCTGTAATGCCTATTATTTAAATAAAACCCTCTCATTTTTAAATACTTATTCTTTTTCGTACCTTTGCATTCCTTTTTAATACAATTTAATTTCAGTTTTGATTTCTCAAGAAAAAATAGATACAAGCAATTTACCCAAGCACATTGCCGTTATTATGGACGGAAATGGACGTTGGGCAAAAAAGCAAGGGGCAATGCGAATTTTTGGTCATCACCATGGCATAAAAGCAGTGAAAGAAACTGTTGAAGCTTGTGTGGAACTAAAAATAGGTTTTTTGACACTTTATACATTTTCTACAGAAAATTGGAGCAGGCCAAAAGCGGAAGTAGATGGTATTATGAATCTATTGGTAAATACAATAGGTAATGAAGTGCCAGATTTACATAAAAATAATGTTAAACTAAAGTGTATTGGTGATTTAAATCAACTGCCTTCCAAAGCAAGAAAAGAGATGGAAGAGGCTATTTCAAAAACAAAAAACAATACTGGTTTAGTTTTAAATTTAGCCCTAAGTTACAGTGGCAAATGGGATATTACACAAGCTTTAAGTAAAATTGCTAAAAAAATAATAACTAAGGAATTAATAGTAGAAAATATCAATGAGTCTTTAATAAGTGAACATTTATCCACTTTCCCAGACCCAGATGTTGACTTACTTATTCGGACAGGCGGAGATCATAGAATTAGCAATTATCTATTATGGCAATCTGCCTATGCTGAATTGCTTTTTTTGGATGATATTTTTTGGCCAGATTTTAGAAAAAACCATCTGATGGAGGCTATTTTGACCTATCAACTACGAGAAAGAAGATTCGGAAAAACCGGAGAACAAATTAAAGAAAAAAATATTTAGATGTTAAAAAACTTCTACAGACCATTAAAAGCCAATTACTTCCTAATCCTTTTCACTTTTCTTGGATTTTTTGCCAATGCTCAAACAATAGGGGTTGGGAGAGCAAAGAAAATTGTGGAGGAAACCAAACTTGTAGATTATGAAACACCAAAAGAATATATCATTGGAGGTATTACAGTTTCTGGTGTTAAATTTTTAGACCCCAATACACTAATCTCCGTCTCAGGCCTAAATGTTAATGACCAAATCCTAATTCCTGGGGAAAGAATATCTACCGCAATTAAAAGATTAATGGACCAAGGAATATTAGAAGATGTATCAATTGATATTTCTAAAGTAGAAGGTAAGACCGTATTCTTGGATATTAATTTAAGAGAAAGGCCCCGTCTTAACAAGCTAGTCTTAAATGGCATTCGCAAAGGTGAAAAAGAAACTATTGAAGAGAAAATAAAAACATACAAAGGAAAAGTCATTACGGACGCGATGGTGAAAAACCTCCAGAATACTATTAAAAGGCATTTTATGGATAAGGGTTTCATGAACACCACCGTTCAAGCTCAACAAGTTAACGATACAGTAAGAGCTAATAATGCCGCTTTAGTTTTTAATATTAACAAAAAAACTAAAGTAAAAATTAGTGATATTCAATTAAATGGCATAAATGAAATGCCAGAATGGAAACTACTTTCAAAAATGAAAGGCACTAAAGAAAAAGCTCCTTTGAGAATATTTACTCCTTCTAAATTTATACAAAAGAAATATAAAGAAGACCAAGAAAAATTAGTCAAATTTTTAAACAAAAACGGTTATAGAAATGCCCAAGTTGAAAGTGATTCTATAATTAAAGTTGATGATAAAAATATTAAAATTATTTTAAACGTAAACGAAGGTAAAAGGTTCTATTATCGAAATATTACTTGGAGCGGAAATTATCTAAGAAATACAGATACTTTAAATATAGTTTTAGACATAAAAAAAGGGGATTTGTATAATCCCGAAGATTTAGAAAAAAAACTAAATGGTCGACCTCAAAATGACATAAGTTCCTACTATATGGATGACGGATATTTATATTTCAACTGTCAACCTATTGAAGTTGCAATAGATGGAGACTCTATTGATATTGAACTTCGAATAACTGAAGGTAAGCAAGCCACAATAAATAAAATTATATTAAATGGCAACACAAAAACCAGTGACCATGTAGTTTTAAGAGAAATACTAACCAAACCTGGACAAAAATTTAGCAAAACTGACTTGGTTGAAACTGTGCAAATGCTTTCAAAGTTAGGTTATTTTGATCCTCAAAAAATTGACCCAAAGCCAGTTCCCCAAAATGATGGAACAGTTGATATTGAATTAAATGTTGAAGAAAAATCAAATGACAATATTGAACTTTCTGGAGGCTGGGGCGGACTTCAAGGTTTTATTGGTACTTTCGGAATAGTTTTTAATAATTTTTCCATTAAAAAAATTGCAAAATTTAGAGAATATCGTCCGCTTCCAAAAGGCGATGGGCAGCGTTTTGCAATACGTTTCCAAGCAAATGGTGGATTTCAAAATTATTCCTTATCATTTACTGAGCCTTGGCTAGGTGGAAAAAAACCAAATTCTTTCTCTGTTAGCGTATTTCACTCGGTTCAAGATTATGGAAAACTTGCCAAACGTTACGAAAGACTTTATGCTAACTCTGGAGGGGGTGGATTGGGTGGCTTTGGTGGCGGTGGATTCGGTGGCGGTGGCTTTGGTGGCGGTGGCTTTGGTGGCGGTGGTTTAGGTGGTTTTGGTGGCGGAATGGGAGGTGGTTTTGGTGGCGGATTTTTCAGAAATACTGGAGGCTCATTAACTTATGGAAAAAGATTAAACTGGCCAGATAGAAACTTTAACTTAAGTTCATCCCTCTCATATCAATATTATGATGTAGAGAATAGCTTTTTATTAACTAATTTCAGAAATGGACAGGCACATGATGTTTCTTTAAGTTTCAATATTTCAAGGTATAGTTTAGACAATCCACAATTTACAAGAAATGGATCAAATATTACTCTAAACGCGACATTCAATCCTCCATACACTGGTTTAGGATTCGAGCCTAAATCAGAAAAACTATGGATTGAAGGGCATAAATGGATGTTTGATGCTGATTGGTACACCCCGGTAGTAGGAAAATTGATTTTCCATGCCAAAGCTAATATGGGATTTTTAGGAAGATATAATAGTAAAATTTCATATTCTCCATTTGGTAGATTCGTATTAGGTGGAGCAGGAATGGGCTTACAAAATACTAATAGCATTGGTGTTGAACTAATTGGCATGCGAGGCTATGACGAAGGTATAGTATATGAATCTACCTATAATGAAAAAGTTAGTACCAATACCAGCAATATAGGAATTTCAAGAACAGGCGGAATAATTTACAGTAAGTATTCTACAGAGCTTAGATATCCAGTTTCACTAAACCCTCAAGCAACTATTTTCGTACTTGCTTTTGCTGAAGCAGGTAATAGCTGGGGAAGTTATAAAGACTATAATCCTTTTAATCTAAGAAGGACAGCTGGAGTAGGTGCTAGAATATTTATGGCCGCTTTTGGCTTACTTGGATTAGACTATGGATATGGTTTCGACCCTATTCCTGGACTCCCAAATCAAGGCAGAAAGTCATTTACATTTAGCATTGGACAACAAATTAGGTAATTTAAATTTGTTAAGTATTCGTTAATTAGCCAGTTAAAGTGAAACTTTTTATAGTATAAAATGTCAAAAATGACAAAAAACTTTTAAATAAAATTATATAGATCAAATATAAATTTAAATGAAAATTAAGATATTATTTTTATTTTTGACTTTGGTAAGTTTTTGTAGCAATGCTCAAAAATTTGGGTATATCGATACAGAATATATAATCAATAAAATGCCAGAATATAAAAAGGCTGAAGATCTATTGAATCAGTTTACTGATAAATGGTCTACAGATATTCAAAGCAAATATACAGAAATAGAAAAGTTAAAAGAGAGATACCAACAAGAGGAAATTCTTTTTACCGCTGAAATGAAAAAAGATAAATTGTCTGAAATAGAAAAAAAAGAAGATGATCTAAAATCATTAAATAATAGTGTTTTTGGAATTAATGGACAGCTTTTTCAGAAAAAAAAGGAGATTTTGAAGCCAATTATGGATGAAATCTATAAAACCTCGGAAAAAATTGCAAGAAAATATAAACTTAGTTTTATCTTTGACAAAGCATCGGACTTAAGCATGATTTATGCTGACCCAAGACATGATTATACTGATTATATAATTGAAGACATGGGTTTAAATTTAAAAAAAAGTAAGTAACCAAATTAATTTATTAATAAAACAAAAATGAAAATCAAATTATTTATTACGGCTTTAACTTTATTGTCAAGTTTAAGCATCAACGCCCAAAATTTTAAGTTAGGATATACAAATGTTGAGTTTATATTACAAAATTTACCTGAATCAAAGGATATTCAAACAAAATTAAGTACAGAAAAAGCTCAATATGATAAACTGTACCAAGACAAATTAGCGGAGGCTCAAAAATTATATGAAGATTATCAAAAAAATTCTGCTTCAATGTCCACAGTTATAAAAGCAGATAAAGAAAAGACATTGCAAAACAAACAAAATGAATTGCAAGAACTTCAACAAAATGCTGAGGGTGCCTTGTCTCGCAAACAACAAGAATTGATTGCTCCGATTATGGAAAAAATCCAAACGGCAATTGATGCTGTTGCTAAAGAAAATGCTTATACATTTGTATTAAATTCTGATGCTGGATATGGTACTACTCCAGTAATTTTAGTTGCTCCAGAAAGTGACAATATTACAAACTTGGTTTTTAAGAAAATGGGTGTTACTCCTCCTGCCACTGACAAACCAGTGACGGGGACAGCAGCTCCAGCTCCAAAAAAATAATTCTAGCCTTATAGAAAGCCTCCTTGGAAATACCCATGGAGGCTTTTTTGTTTAATAAAGTTGTCCATGTTCCATTACAATACTATTAAATACACAACAGAAGGAGAATTTAAAGATAAAGGAAGCCGATTTATTTCCTATGCGTTTCCTTTCCAAAATGAAGAACAATTAAAAAGCCATCTAAAAGCTTTGAGAAACATTCACACCAAAGCACGCCACTTTTGCTATGCCTATAAAATTGGAAATGATTCCAATAACTTTAGAACCTACGACGATGGAGAGCCTGGATGGTCCGCAGGAAAACCTATTTTTAATGCAATACTTTCTCAAAACCTAAGTAATGTTTTAGTAATAGTAGCTAGATATTTCGGAGGTACGCTATTAGGTGTACCCGGATTAATAAACGAATATAAAACAGCGGCAACTTTGGCATTAAAAGAAGCAGAAATAGAAACTATTTATTTAAAAGATATATGGATTCTAAATTTTTCATTCGAGAATCTAAATGACTTAATGAAGATAACAAAAGAATATAATTTAGCAATAATTAAACAAGAATACCACCCTACTTGTAGTTTTGAAATAGAAATTAATAAGAATGAAACAACAGAAATACTGGCAAAATTTAAAAAACTTAGAGCCTTCGAAATTACTTTAAAAGTATAAAAGGTATTGTTGCCAAAGTCTTAAATCAAGCTGTGCTTAGTCCTCAAACTAAGTACGAGTGAATTTCGATCTTCAGACGGCCCAAAAGCAATAAAAATATTAAATACTTGAAAGGTGCCTATCCGATAAGAAATCAGGAGGCAATGCATTTTCTCACATTCACTGGAGTGGATTGAGGACGGACTATGCCCTACATTCGCATGAACCCCGTAAGAGCTGGCATTGTTTCTAAAACTTCAGATTACCTGTACTCCTGTGCAAGTAATTATTTGTAAAAAGAAAGTTTAATTCCTGTGATGTTGCCTACAAATCCAATTATAAACCAACTAAAGAAATCTGGATATGACATTGATGCCGAGTTAAAGTAATGGTATTTGTATTTTTAGGTCGGAAGACCGTTTGTCACTCCTGCTTAGTCTGAGGACAAATCACAACTGAAGTATTCTCTCTTGACCATGAAGCAATAGGATTTTACTTCCCTTTTCAAGTTTTCATTTTAAAAATTTATGGTAATTGATTGTAAAAAACAACAAACTTTGAATTTTCAGGGTTAATATTGAGCTTTGAAAGCTAATTTATCTAGACCTAAACATTAAAACCTAAAATATTTGCATGAAAAAAATCATTTTTTTCCTGATTTTCAGTGTCTTTTTATCCAAAATTACGCATGCCCAAATCTACGTTTTAGAAACCCAAGGGCAGGTTTCCCTTAATGGAAAAGTATTAAAAAAAGGAGACGAAGTTTCAGAAAAGGCAATCTTAATTTTCGGAAAAGAGAGCAAACTAAACCTCCTTACACAAAGTGGATTTGTAAATATTAATAGTACTATGCCTAATGTAAACACCACAGAATTAGGCGTTTTGATAATAAATCAAGAGCTTTCTAAAAATACCTCGACACGCTCTTTTTCTGAATCAGAAAATATAGCCTTAGAAAAAGAACTGACCAACATAATGGATATTTTAGCAGGAAATGGGCAGACTTTTGAACAAAACTATGGCAATTACATAGAGCCTTATCTCAAAAGCCGATTCGATGAAAATGCCGTAAAAAAAGCCTTTGATTTTTTACAAAACAAATACGACAAAACCCCACCCACACTCACTGGTTTGATGAGCGACGAGGCCCAATATCAGACCATTCCACAAGTATCTAGACTCATTAATAGATCCTACACGAGTTTACCCGAGCGGTTTTCATTGAAAGAATATTGCCCAAAACCAGGTTTACAACAATATAGCGACTGCGTAGGCTGGTCTACCACTTATGCCGCCCGTACGATTCTTTACGCTATCAGAAACAACATACAAAACCGACAAACCATTACCACTGAGACCTTTGCTCCTTCGTTTACTTACAGCCAAATAAAATCTAGCCAAACTGAAGCTGCCTGTAAACAAGGCTCTTACATAGAAGATGCCGTCAAACTTATCAAAGATTTGGGATCAATCAAAAACGTTGACTTTGAATACAGTTGTTCTCCAGTTATCGAAAATCAGGACGTAAGAAATGCCTCAAAATTCAGAATCAAAAACTACAAACGCCTTTCGGGAGATTACAATTCTGACCGCACCCAAATGATGGAGAACATCAAAAAAAGTCTTTCAGAAAAACGCCCTATAGTGATAGCAATGGAGGTTTATGATTCGTTTCAAAAACCAAGTGCTTCGGCCACAAAAGGACTTTGGGAAGGCAAAAAAGGCAAAATGGTTAACCGACATGCCATAACGGTGATTGGCTACGACGATTCAAAATACGGCGGAGCATTTGAAATCATCAATAGCTGGGGTACGTTTTGGGGAAACGAGGGCTTTATGTGGCTTAAATATCAAGACTTCGCTACAGTAACCTACGAAGCCTACGAAATGGCTGATTATGAAACCTTAGCTACAAACAATACCAAAGCAGATTTGGCCGGAAGTTTTGAGGTATTGCTAGACAACGGCAATAGTATGCCCCTGAGATTAAATAACACAAGTACCGAAACGGTAAACTACACAGCCACCAAAGCGTATGGCACAGGTACACAATTCCGTCTGAGTTTTATCAATAATCAGCCCGCTTATGTGTATTTGATCAGCTATGGCACTAACACTCAGAAAGTGAGTAATATCTTTCCGTTTGATGGCTACAGTGCGTATCTAGACTATTCAAAAAACGAAATTATGATACCGAACGAAGATTATTGGGTAAAAATGGACAACAACGTCGGGACAGATTATCTTTGTATTTTGTTTTCGAAAGAAGAATTGGACATAAAAGCTATAGCCAAACAAATGCAAAGGCAGCCGGGAACTTTCGATACCAAACTAAAAGCAGGTCTTCAAAACAAAATAGTAGAAAATAGAAACGTAAATCTAGCCAAAGACAAAATAAATTTTGAAGCAAAACTCAACGGCAAAACCGTGATTCCGATTACTTTAGAGATTAAACATGTGAATTAAAAACTACGAATTCAATGAAAACAAAACTTTATATATTTTTCATAATTTTACTTCCTTTGCTGAGTTTTGGACAAAATTCCTACCAAAAAGGCGTAGAATATTACAAAAAAGCCGACTACAAAAATGCACAAATTGCATTCGATGATGCGCTAGACGAAGACATTGAGCCAGCATACAATTCCCTTACTTACAGAGGTTTGGCCAAATATTATCAAAAACAATACGACGAGGCTTATGAAGACTATAACCTTGCCGTAAAAGACCTCAACAAACTTGGCTATACCAAAATCGGAGAAATGCCCCCCAATGTTCATAAGGCGTATGGATTAACCCTTTATGACAGAGCCTTGGCCCAGCACAAGCGTGGCCAATACAACGAAGCCATAAAGGATTTTAACTTTGCTTTGATTTATAAATATAGCCCAGGAGACTGCTATTATCAAATAGCTAACGCCTACTACGCACAGTCTGATTTTGATAAAGCGGCTGAGAATTATTCGCTCAGTATACCTTATAAATCAACAGATTATAGTCTGTATTACTGGCGAGGTAATGCCTATTTGAGCGATGGAAAATGGAAACAAAGCATCGCGGACTTCGATTTTTATATTAAACAAAAACCCAATGATCCATACGGATATCATTACCGCGGTTTTTCAAAAATCATGTTGGGCAATATCGATTCAGCAATAGAAGACACCCAAAAATCTATCGACCTCAACATGAAAGACATCTATTTGGCGTTCAGAAACTTAGGTATGATAAATATCAAATTGGAAGATTGTAAAAAAGCCAAAGAGAACTTTGAATATGCCATTGAATTAAACTCAAACGATAATTTCAGCAAAAACAAACTCGAAACCTTAAGTGGCGATTGTGGCCAAACCGAAGAGGAGGAAGTTGTTGTAAAAAACACACCCAGATATTCTAAACCGACCATCAGCTGGGTATATCCTACACAAGAAAGCATAGAAACATCAGAAAACATGGTGACCGTAAAGGCCTGCGTAAACAGCTCTGAAAAACCAACCATGAGCCTTTTTGCCGATGGTGTTGAGCTGACTTCGAGAGATTTCGTCATAGTGCCTTCCAAACAACCCGACTGCCCGTATAGATTTGAAAAACAGGTAACTATACCACCCGATGCCAACCTTACCAAGCTCAGGTTTGTGGCCAAAAACTCGGGAGGAAGCGTGGAGTCAATACGTAAAATTTATAAAATAAAATCGCAAAATCCGGAGGCTGAAGAGCGGAGAATAGCTCTTTTGATAGGCAACGCCGCCTACAAACTCAAGCCGCTCAACAACACCCTCAACGACGTAGACGATATGGGCAAAAAACTAGAAGGCCTCGGTTTTAAAGTGATCAAATACAAAAATCTGAAAGCCGAAGAAATGAGCATGGCCTTCATAAAATTCGGCAGAGAATTGGCCAATTATGACGTGGGCATGTTTTTTTATGCTGGCCACGGTTTGCAAAATGGTAGTGGCACCAATTTCCTGGTACCAGTGGATGCCGAGGCCATAAAAACCGACCAGGATTTCAACAAATATTGTGTGGAAGTGGACGAGCTTTTTGGTCAAATGAAAAAAGCCAATTCAAAAGTCAACATTATCATTTTGGATGCCTGCCGCGACAACCCATTGGATGCCAGAAACGCCACCCGTGGCTCAGGCTCGCAAGGCCTGTCTGCCCCGACACAAAACCCGCAAGGCTCATTTATATTTTACGCTGCATCCGCCAACCAAACAGCCTTAGAAGGCGAAGGCAGCAGAAATGGAATATTCACAGGAGAATTGCTAAAGTTTATAGACAAACCCAACCTAAAGCTAGAAGAAGTAGTAAAAGAAACCTCAAAAGCCGTAAAGCTAAAAACCAAAGACCAACAAAAACCCGCATGGTACTCCGAGTTTGATGGGGATTTTTATTTTAGACATTGAGGGGGTGATTAGGAGCAACAAAATTTTTTTTTAATTTGTTGAAATTTCGTTAAAAAAAATCCAGCTGTGCTTAGTCTCTTGACTAAGCACGAGTGTATTGCGGTCTTCTGACCGCAGTATTTTACAAATAGATATTTTTTATTAAATTACAATAAAATCCAAATATATAGATTAAATTTCTACTCCAAACACTAAAAAAAAATGGAAAGTACATCTGGTTATGCAATCAAAATGCAATGCATTTCTTAACATTTACGGTGGTTGATTGGGTAGATATTTTTAGTCGAAAAAAATAAAGAGATATTGCAATTGAAAGTTTAAAATTTTGCCAAAAATCTAGGGGTTTAAATTATTAATGCATACGTTATTATGATGAACCAAATTCATATTATTTGCCAAACTGAAAGTTTAAACATTTCGGTTGTTGTTAGAGATTTCAAGAAATTTATGGCTACTAGTATTCTAAACCAAATAAAAAATGGCCCTGAATCAAGGGCAGATTGGATGTTGAAAAGATTTGAATCGGGCAGCGTTCCGCTACATCCATATGAACCCTGTGCGAGCAGTTGGCTAATTTTGTAGAAATGCCGATACCGGCATATTTGTTCATCTAAATTTGTGTTAGACATGGTTATGATTTTAAAAGTTTGGAACCTTGTAAGGTTTCATTTTGGGTGTTTTATTAGAAATTCATCGCTCAATCAAAAATAATAACAAAAACTGTAAAAAAAAACTGATAAATATTATTAGTTTAAATATTTACTGGGGTGTGGACTAAATACATGATTAATAGACACTTATGAGTATTAGAAAAGCATTAGAATTTTAAAACTGATAAAATACTGATAATTTATCAGCGAAACTGATAATTTTTATCAGCCTAAAATTTGGAGAATAATTTTCCA
>JANOMP010000048.1:0-10422 GCA_031420365.1 Cytophagaceae bacterium | reverse complement strand
CATTGCAGTTGCAGTTGTGATTTGCTTTCGTTCATTGATATTCTGATATTTGTAACAACGAACGCAAAGGGATTAATAACAGCCGCAACGTTGTGATTTGCTTTCGTTCATTGATATTCTGATATTTGTAACAACTACCGTTGATTTTAAAACAAGGTCGTACTCTGTTGTGATTTGCTTTCGTTCATTGATATTCTGATATTTGTAACAACTTTATTAGCAAATCTACGTTGTAAGCGGTTGTTGTGATTTGCTTTCGTTCATTGATATTCTGATATTTGTAACAACTTGTGTAAAGACTACATTTGCAACGGCATAGTTGTGATTTGCTTTCGTTCATTGATATTCTGATATTTGTAACAACGAATCTCTGTTATAATAATTACCTCCCGCAGTTGTGATTTGCTTTCGTTCATTGATATTCTGATATTTGTAACAACTTAATCAAAAAGTTAAATAAAATAGAAATTGTTGTGATTTGCTTTCGTTCATTGATATTCTGATATTTGTAACAACCTTATTACCTGTTACTACAGCTACTCTACAGTTGTGATTTGCTTTCGTTCATTGATATTCTGATATTTGTAACAACAGCTCAGATTTTTTAGTCACAAACCCATCAGTTGTGATTTGCTTTCGTTCATTGATATTCTGATATTTGTAACAACGCAACACTAACGGCTTCGATTATAGTTTCAGTTGTGATTTGCTTTCGTTCATTGATATTCTGATATTTGTAACAACAATTCTTTTTTTATTTCTTCAATCTCCATTGTTGTGATTTGCTTTCGTTCATTGATATTCTGATATTTGTAACAACGCGAATGCAGTAGCATTTACTGGCGGAACAGTTGTGATTTGCTTTCGTTCATTGATATTCTGATATTTGTAACAACCCCAAAACAGACAAGTAGGATGTACTTATAGTTGTGATTTGCTTTCGTTCATTGATATTCTGATATTTGTAACAACAAATGGTATATTAGTTCATAATTGCATTGGTTGTGATTTGCTTTCGTTCATTGATATTCTGATATTTGTAACAACATTTGTATTTGTTAAGCAAAAAGGGGCGTGTTGTGATTTGCTTTCGTTCATTGATATTCTGATATTTGTAACAACTTGGAGAGCATAGGTTGTTGTGTGGGGATAGTTGTGATTTGCTTTCGTTCATTGATATTCTGATATTTGTAACAACACCCAACCGTTCTAATCGTTACCGCCACAGTTGTGATTTGCTTTCGTTCATTGATATTCTGATATTTGTAACAACAATTGTCTTATTTTCATTCTTGAAGCGATAGTTGTGATTTGCTTTCGTTCATTTATATTCTGATATTTGTAACAACACCTGTTCAGCAGACGTACAAATTCCAGCAGTTGTGTTTTGCTTTCGTTCATTGATATTCTTATATTTGTAACAACCTCCGCTTGCTCTCGTAGTTGAGTAAGATAGTTGTGATTTGCTTTCGTTCATTGATATTCTGATATTTGTAACAACTAGGCATTGTCAGTAATATTCTGTTTACCTGTTGTGATTTGCTTTCGTTCATTGATATTCTGATATTTGTAACAACGCAACGTCTATGTATTATTTACAAACATCCGTTGTGATTTGCTTTCGTTCATTGATATTCTGATATTTGTAACAACGCGAATGCAATCGCATTCACAGGCGGAACAGTTGTGATTTGCTTTCGTTCATTGATATTCTGATATTTGTAACAACCAATGGTACGAATGTAGGAATAGGAACAAGTGTTGTGATTTGCTTTCGTTCATTGATATTCTGATATTTGTAACAACATACCAAGCTATAAATATCAGAATATCAATATTTTATGCATAATATTAGAATTAAAAAATCAAGCTAATGTCAGTAGGTTTTACCTCCGATCGGGGCATTTTTTTTTATCAAAACATTTCCAATTGTTGTGGATTCTCCCTGGTTGTAGTGCGTTTGTATCCTTCATAAAACTCCATCCGACCAAATTGGGCATCGGTTATTTCAAACATAATAATATTGCCTTTGTTGGGCATTATGCTTTTTACTCGCTTTTGATGTACTTCTGAGTTCTCTCGGCTGTTACAATGCCTAAAGTAAACTGAGTATTGCATCATTCTGAAGCCATCTCTCATCAAACCTTTTCTAAAGTCTGTATAAGCCCGTTTATCTTTTTTTGTTTCGGTTGGCAAGTCAAAATATACAATTACCCACATAATTCTGTATTGGTTTAGTCTTTCAAATGACATTTTATTAGAGGATTGGATATGATATTTTCCGACTTTCTCCCATAAAACACTTCATCAATGAGGCCGTGGTTCGCTGCACACCTACCATTAATGGACTTTTTTTGCCTTCTATTTCCACATCAATATTTACGAGGTCAAGAATATGAGCTTTTTCTGCTTTACCCAGTTCTTCAGGAAGGAATTGTTGCAGATTAATAAATTCAAAAATATGTTGGTCAATTATTGGCCGATAGGGCTCCATAATATCATCCGCCAAACAATAAGCGTTGTATTTGTTGCGGTGGTGAATGCCCAAAACGGGTAGTAGGCCGCTTCCCACAAGGTTTCTGGCCACAGTGGCTCTTAAAATAGCATAGGCATAATTTAGAAAATTATTTGGCGGTCCATCAAAACGGCCTCTTGTGGTGTCAAATTGTTCTAGCATTTTATCCCAATATTTTGCGGCGGCTCGGCCTTCTATATTGGCAGTGTCTCCGCTCAGTACTTGGCTGGCCATGTGTTGGAGGTCTTGATAAGGATAGTCAAAATGTTTTAAAACAGCTGCTTGGTTCATTATTTTGGTCTCAATAGTTTGCCTCCATAATTGCTTTTTTAGTGGCTCCGATGCTTCTATTTGGTATCTTGTTTTCTCAGAAAGCGTGTCGTTTGCTGCAAATGGTAAGGTCATGCCGGCGGGATGATGTTTGGCATCACACCATACAATGGCTGAATTGTTTTCTATCAGTTTTTCACATAAATCATGCGTAATCGTAATCTGCCGATGGTCTATAATCACCATTCCAATGTCTTCGATGGGTATGGTGGTTTCGGCTTCTTTTTTGAAATGAATCGGCAGCGTATCGCTTTTTTCCACAGCAGGATATTTCAAGACCAGCTGCTCGTTTCGCATGGAAAGGTACGAAGGATTACCGAAATAGAGAGTGCGTTTTATCATTTTTGTAATGGCTTTATTATAAAGCTATTACAAATGATGTGCCAAGTTTAATTCTACTTTTTTTTATAAAGTAGGCAATTCTATTTTTAAAAAATTATATAGCGAAATCGCCATTATTCCTTCTTTTGTTGACACTGACTGACTATTGGGGGTTATCACAAAATTTCTTTTTGTCTTTAAGTCTGCTATACATTCATGCACTCCTCGGCTCAGGCTAGGTGCGTTGCTATATTTGATTTCTATACCGGCCACTGGATGTATGCCTTTTACTAATACTAGGTCTATTTCTGCCCCATTTTGGGTTCTGTAAAAATAAATTTCAAGGCCATCTGGCATGTTTGCTGCTATTTGTTCTATCACGTAGCCTTCCCATGACGCTCCCACGCCTGGGTGCATGGGAAGGTCAGTATATTTGCGTATTTGCAAAAAATGATGCAAAATACCCGAGGTTCGAACATAAATTTTTGGCGATTTTATCAGCCTTTTTCCGTTGTTTTCAAACCATGGCAGTAATCTTCTAATTAAATAGGCTCCTTGCATAAAATCCAAGTATTTTTTTATAGTTGTGCCTGTCAGCCCCAATGACCTACCTAAGTTTTCTAGATTTTCCAGCTCGCTATTTACATGTGCCAGCATGCCCCATATTTTTAATACTATTTGGGGACTAAGGTTAATGCCAAACAGTTGGTTTAAATCACGGTAGATGTAGGAGTTGATAAAACTTTCTGTCCACAGTTTCCAAAGTTTGTCCGTTTTTAACAATAGTGGCTCAGGAAATCCACCTCTAAACCAGTGCATTTCTAAGTTTATCCCATTTTCGTGAGCTTCCAATACACTTATTTGAAATATCTCCGTATAAATTACTCTCCCAGCCAAACTTTCAGAAACGCCTTTCACCAGGGCGGGATCTGCCGAACCAAGCAGTATAAATCTGCCCGAAACCCTGTGGCTGTCTATAATGCTCCTTAGCGTCGACAAAAGCGGAGGATACGTCTGCACTTCGTCTATAATTACTAAATCATTTTTAAGGGAATCTAGAAAATCAAATGCATTGTTTTTAAACACGAAAAGGTCGTTATCTTTCTCTAAATCAAAGTAATGAAAATCTTTTTTACCCATTGCCGCCAGTTGTTTGGCAAGCGTTGTTTTGCCTATTTGCCGCGGGCCATAGAGCATAACTGCTGGAAAAGAGGCGATTACATCCTGCAAGTGTTTTTGGATATTTCTTACTATCATGCCTCAAAAGTATAAATTAACCATGTAAAATCCAAATATAAATTGGATAATACATGTATAAAATAAATAATAACCAAGTAAAATTCAAATATGAATTGAATATTACTTGGTTAATTAGGTTTTATTTTTTATTTATTTTCGGAAAAATGCTTAATTATTGACATACCGCTAGGGTGATGTTTGGCATCACACCACACAATGGCCGAGTTATTCTCTATTAGTTTCTCACACAAATCATGGGTAATCAGAATTTGCCAATGGTCAATGATTACCATTCCAATGTCTTCAATAGGTATGGTGATTTCAGTCTCTTTTTTGAAATGAATTGGCAGCGTATTGCTTTTTTCCACAGCAGGATATTCCAAGACCAGCTGCTCGTTTCGCATAGATAAATACGAGGGATTTCCAAAATACAGCGTGCGTTTTATTATTTTTGTAATGGCTTTATAATAAAGCTATTACAAATAATGTGCCAAAATTATTTCGTATATTTCAAAACGTAGGTAATTCGGTTTTTAAAAAATTAAAGAGTGATACTACTGTATTCTTTTTTTTGTTGACACCGTTTGACTGCCCGGGGTTATCACAAAATTTCTTTTGGTTTTTAAGTCCGCTATACATTCGTTTACGCCTCGCCTCAGTTGTAGGGGTGTTGCTATATTTAATTTCTATGCACGCTACGGGATTTATGCCTTTTACTAATACCAAGTCTATTTCTGCTCCATTTTTGGGTTCTATAAAAATACATTTCAAGATCATCAGGCAGGTGTGTCGCTATTTGTTCTATCACGTAGCCTTCCCATGACGCTCCCACGCCTAGCTGTATGGGAAGGGCAGTATATTTGCGTATTTGCAAAAAAATGATGTAAAATACCCGAGGTTCGAAAATGAATTTTTGGCGATTTTATCAGCCTTTTTCCGTTGTTTTCAAACCACGGCAGTAAAGACAACTTTTCCATCCATTTTTAGGTCAAAGTGAATCCCTTCAATTGCCATATTAAGCCATTCTTTTGAGTACCGAAGTTTTGGAAAAGGCTTTCCAGTATTTAATTTATCAATCTCACTTATTGCTTCTGTAAATCCATTTTTGCCTCTTTTGCCAAATTCTACCCTTTGCCCATTTTTATCAATCTTAAAAAAAGATTTTTCTGGATATTCTTCCATTAATTGTTTATCATCTTTTGCATTTAGATGATGTAAAAAGGTAATCCGGCCTGCTGCAAATTTTACTATTTTATATAATCTAATTGAAAGCCGTTTGTTATAATCATCGTTATTTTCAGTATCATTTTTCTTTAATTCCTCTATGGTATTTTCATAAAAAAGGACTTTAACTCCCTCTTGTAATAGTGCTATTGGTCTTTCCTTTTGTCCATTTGAGCGAATAATAACATCACCGTTTTTATGCCTACGATAAATCTCTAATTTTCTATCAGAATCTATTAACCCAAATGTTATTAAATCGGCAGATTCCTTTAAATTAATAACCTCCAATTCTCTATCTTTCTTGATATTACCCTTTTTGTCTTTACTTATATATTCATAAAAAGCACAAAAGGTATTTTCTCCATTTGCAGCCCAATATTGATTTTTATAGTCAAGTTTTGACGGATATGTTTGTTTTTTGATTGATAATGGGTTGGTAATTGTTGTTGCCCAGCATCTTATATGCCTGATTTTATTAACTTTATTACCTTTTCGGTCAAACATATAAACTCCTCCACTGATAGGGTCAAGGGCATCTCTTAATGAACCATTATAGATTTGATTTACTTGGTTTTCAATTTGTTTGAATAAAGGCATATCTACCATTTTTTTGCCTAATTCTTCTAATGAACTAAATCCAATGGCATTAGTATCTTTTGCAAATAAAAGAAGCTCTCTTTTTGCGTATTTGAGCATTTCTTCTTGAATGATTTTTTTGTTTTCATCTCTCAAAATCTCATCTTTCTCATTTCTTTTAGCTGGTTTTATAGCACCATAAAATGATTCAAGATGTAATTGCCCTCTAATACAATCACCAGTAGCAATTTTTGGGTTGTTGTACGGAATCGGTATTTTTTCACCGTTCAAATCTAAAATAAATTGACCCTTCTCATTTTTCTTGTAAACCAAGTTTCCATCTTTATGTCTTTTATACTGTATTTCTCCATTGATAACTAATAAAGTTTCTTCGCTATCTTTCGTTGGTTTAGGAACTGGCTTTCCACGTTGCCTTACGACACGTTTTGCAGGTGTAAGTGCTTGATTATTAGTGATATTGTTTATCAAGATGCTATCATCAATGTTCCAAACAAATTCTCTTTTAAAACCTTTGTAGGGTTCGGCTTTAAATGATTGTTTTCGTTCTAAATGCTCATAATATTGTTGTAATATTTCATCTCGTTTGTGTGCGGTAGGTATGAGCGTAAGCACTGCGGCATCTTTGGCATGATGCGAATGTTTGCTACGGTCTTTTTTTACATCGGGTATTTGCAAACCATATATTTTTCTAAACTCTGCCGTAATACTCCCTTTTTGCACATCTACTTTATCAAAATAGGTTTTCAGATAATGAAAAGCATACTTTGAAATTAATTGCGTATCAACTTTTTGGCTATTTTTAAAACCGCTCGTTACTTCTTTCATCGTAAACCTATCAACTTTGTTTTTCCAATAATCTAAATCCATTTGCCATAAATGTTTTTGTCTGATAGCCGCATCTTTGTCTTCTTTTATGGCAGCTCTTTTAGATTTTGTTTTCCAAAAATCAATTTGTTGTTTAATTCGCTCTACTTTTTCTTGCCATTTAGCAATTCTTGGCAAAATTGCTTCATAATTATATAATTTAGCAGGAATTTGATTTTTCTTAACTGTTCTATTGAAATTTGCATAACAAACCGTAAGATTTGCCAACGAATTATCGAATGAAATACTACGGGGAATCGTATGCTCAAAATCAATGACATTCTCTTTGAATAAATCTGTAATTTTGATAACCACACCAGTATAAATGCACATATAATCTTGCTCCTGCCACAAACGATATTTGTCTATCAAGTCTTTTTTTGCGGCAATTGCTTTATAAGAATCCTTCTTATTATCAGTCCATTTGATGCCTTTTATTTCTTTTTTGTTGCTTGCAACTGGCGGTGTTGGGTCTTCATCATTTTGTTCATACCAAAGCCTTACTTTATCAATATCATCATCATTTTTGCTATTAGCTATAATATCTTTCTCGTTTTCGACTAAACCTTCTATTGCCAATGCAAACTCTTGATTTTCGGCTTCTCTTTGTTTTTGCCAAGTCTCAATAGCCCATCTTTTATTAGCATCATTTAGTTCTCTTGCTACTTCAACTACAATTCTGGTTTCGCTATCAACTTGCTTGGTTTCAATCATAAAATTCATCAATTTTCGTAACTCATGCAGAGTTCGCATAGCCATTGGATTTTTGAATGAACCAGTTTTTGGGCTTCCTAATTTCAATTCTCCATTTTTATCGGGTGTTGCATGAGGGTAAATATTGATTTCGGAAGGATGATAGATTTTATTCAGTTTTTCATCATTTGTATTAAAATTCAACTGCAAAAACTCGCTCAAAGTATCAATCAATTTGGGTAAACGATAATAGCCACTATCGGTTTTATAATAATTTATTCCATTTGAATGAATCACAAAATGGCGTTCATCATTAATGTATTTTCGCTCCAAACCAGTCGGCACAAAATAGGCTTTATAACAATCTTTTACCGCACTAAAAATTAATATTTTTTCTTTCTCTGGCTTTTTTTGCCACGTTTTTGCCCCAAATTGCTCATTTATAGCATTTTGAATATCATCTAAGTCAGACTGAACCAAATTATAAGTTGAGTCTTTCACGCCAAATTGCTCATGGGAAGCTAAATTTTTATGGTCAGAAATTAAGCTATTGACTATATTTAGAATCGTTTTTTGTATTCGATTTTTATCAATAACATCAGTTATCTCATTCAAAATATAGGCTTCATTTGTGAGCCATAAGTCACTACCAATGATGCCTGGAATATTTGCCAACAAAACAGCTTCGGTATAAATTAAACCTTTAAGCAAAAACTTATTTATTTTATTGATAGCATTCAAACTAAGCATTGCGTAGCCCACAGGCGTAGCATTCCATGCCGAAACGAATTGTTTTGTTTGTCCGTCATCCAATTTTAACTTTTTTCTTGCAAAATCTTCAACAAACTCTTGGTCTTCAAAATTGAAAAACACGTGCCAAATATCTTCAATATCATAGAAGTCTTTTTGTGCTTTTTCAGAAGCTATTTTTGGAATTTGTAGGTTCAAAAAGTTTTCTCCAAAAACCCTTTTTAATCTTGCCGATAACGGACAACCGTTTACTGTTGTACGAGATTTATAGTTAAAAATCCAGTTTTTGCCTTCTTTTTTAATGAAATCCTCAATTTCAGAGAAAGGAAAATCTGGTTTGAATCTAAAAAACTTGTCTTGATAAATCTTTTGTTTTAAATCTAATGGGAGTTCTTTCCACGTAGCATCATTATCTCCCAAAGGTTTATATTTAATGTTATTCAGAAAACTCCACGCCCTAAATATTTCAAAACTTGGGTGGCTTATCGGCACTCGGTATTTATTGGGTTCTAAGGTACATTTTCCAATTAAGCCTTTCTGTGAACGAAGCGGGCGTTTATAAAAAATATAACCATCATTTTTGTTTTTGCCAGTTTCAACAAGTTTAGTGTATAATATCGCAGATGTAAGAAGCCCTTGAAATTCAAATATTTGTTTAATTTCGTCTTTGTAATTCTCTCGAATGGCATATTGCGAAATATCCTCTCTTATTCTTATTCCATCGTTTTCTAAAAGAGCAAATAGCCAACCAATAGTTTTTGCCGACGGATATTTGTTAAATAATAGTTGAATATCTTTGTTTAATTTGATTTCAGAAGCTGCCAAGTCAATTTCAACTGAATCATTGGTGTCATTTTCGCTATTATTATCAATACCTTTTCGGCTACTTTTAAAACCTCTTCGTTGAGCGATATGATACAATGCTCTACCTAATTTATACTTGTTTTCTTCTTGTAAAAAATCAAGTTTTGTTTCAGCCAACTCTCTTCGCAATTGATAAGGACTTGTATAATTAGGTTTTCCATTACCATCAAAATCTAACTTTATCCAAGCATCAAAATTTAAATCATCAATTGGATAAACTCGACCACCATTATTATTTTTTCGAGCCTCTATTTTGTCATATTTACGCCATTTATTAAGGTTTTCAATGCTTAATGGGCAATATTTCTGTTCAATCAATGTTTCTAATGTTGCCCAAAGACGGTATTTTCGTGCTTGGTACAATCGCCTTGTAGAACGTTTGGCTGTTCTTTGTGCTGCATAAGAATACTCACCTGTTTTGTCAATGCCAACACCTTTATTAAAAGTCAATACACCAACTTTTTCAATTTGATTTTCTGTAAAGTCTGGATTGCGTAATGCCCATCCAATAGAATTTGTGCCGAGGTCTAAACCTAAAGTTGTTTTCATTTATCTGATTTTTAATGCAATTAAAGCAAATTATTGCTATTTTGATTCTAATTCTAGAATTGCAATAAAATATTGCAATTTTTAAATATATTTGCATTACGAAACACAAATCACAATAAGGCTATAAGCCGAAGATTTTCTTAGTCCTGCTTAGGTGGGACTTTTTTTGTGCTATTTTAAATATTTTGGTGAAATCGAACCTCAATGTGACACAAAAAAAAACTATTGGTGCCCGTTGTGAAAACATTTAAGACAGGGCGGGGCAACTCGCCTTTTCTTTTTTAAGGACTTTATTCAATCCAAATCTAGGTAGATTCAAAAAAAAGGCATTTTATCTTTTAGAGTAGTGAAAGAAAGCCAAGTTAAGTTTGTTTTTCATAAAAAACCTTTCCTACTCTTTTTATATGTTCTAATAATTCTTTGTTATCAATAGTTCGATAATTCGAAATATCAAATTTAAAGGGAAGCATTAAATC
>JANOMP010000047.1:0-22336 GCA_031420365.1 Cytophagaceae bacterium | reverse complement strand
AATTGACGGAGGTATGAGCGAATACCCGAGTGGTTAAAACCCAGAAGTCACGGGAACGCCCGCCGGCAGGCCATAGTACTCATGAAGCGAGAGAAACAGTAGTGAGGAAGGGCTGAATGTTAAGAAAAGGTCATCAGACCTGCATTTTTTTTAAGTTAAAAGCGATAAAAGCAGATCCCCCTCAGAGAACTACTTGTGAGATGGTAGGCTGGAAGCCAAGAGTAAAGCACAAGAGGAGCATAGCCTAGACTAAGAAAAGTAGTGAGAAGACCAGTAAAAAGTTTTTTTTAGATTATGACTCTTGAAGAAATTGTTAGTTACCGTAATTTAGAAGAAGCCTGTATAGCGGTAGAACGCAATAAAGGTGTGGGAGGTATAGATGGAATGCAGACCGATGGACTTCGTGACTTTCTTCTATCCAACTACAATGAGCTACGAAATCAGATTTTGGATGAGAGTTATACTCCCAAACCAGTTCGGAAAGTAGAAATACCGAAAGCAGATGGGGGCAGACGGATGCTCGGCATCCCAACAGTAATAGACCGCATGGTACAGCAAGCCATCAGTCAACGATTATCACAAGTGTATGAATTAGGTTTCTCAGAATACAGCTATGGATTTCGCCCGCAGCGAAACACCCATCTAGCGGTTCAACAAGCACAAAAGTTTCTCGATGAAGGATATACTTTCGTGGTAGAACTAGACTTGGAGAATTTTTTTGATACGGTAAATCATGACCGATTAATAAGTGTCCTAGGCTGGAAAATAAAAGACCAACGGGTACTGCGATTAATTAGAAAATATTTACGAAGTGGGATAATGGAAGATGGTATAGTAAGTCAACGCACCGAAGGCACGCCCCAAGGGAGTCCATTGAGTCCATTACTGTCAAACATCATCCTTGACGAACTCTACAAAGATTTAGAAAATCGAGGACACAAATTTGTACGATACGCAGATGATGTAAGTATCTACAAAAAGACTAACAAATCAGCAGAGCGAACTCTAAAAAGTATTACAGACTACATAGAGCAAAAGTTACTGTTAAGAGTGAACAGAACCAAAAGTAAGATTAGCCGCCCAACAGGGAGCAAGCTCTTAGGGTTTTCATTTTACAAAATCAAAGCAAGATGGCGGATTAGGGTTGCGAAAGCATCAATAAGCCGTCTTAAACTGAAATTAAAGTCGATAAGTAATCGTAACAACGGCAAGAACTTCAAGACGAAGCTTCAAGAACTAAAACCAGTTATCATAGGCTGGGTGTCATATTTTAGGCTTGCAGATGCACAAGGAGTTATGAAAGAGCTAGACGGAATGCTACGAACTCGACTAAGGATGGGTCTTTGGAAAGAATGGAAAAACTGCAAGACAAGAGTTAGAAACCTGCGAAAACTAGGAATTGGAAAACAAAAATCTTTTGAATGGGGAAATACAAGTAGAGGATATTGCCGAGTGGCACACAGCCCAATACTATGTAGGTCACTAGACAACGATTACTTTAGAAGTCAAGGATATGCGGGATTCTGGGACACATACGAAAGGAAGACAAAATTGCCAATTCCATTTTCTTAACAAACCGCCGTATGCCGAACGGCACGTACGGTGGTGTGAGAGGTCGACAAAGATAGAAAAGTCCAGGAGATCATCTATCTTTGTCTCCTACTCGATTCTATTCAAAAACAATGGTTTCCTTTGCTTCGTACCATTCTTCAAACTTTGATTCAAATTCTTTTTCAATCACATTTCTTTTTATTTTCATAGTTGGTGTAAGTTTGTTATTTTCTACGGTCCATGGTTCCTTCATAACAACTATTTTTTGAACTCTTTCATATGATTTCAAAGTTGGGTTCAAGGTTTTCAAAGTTTCTTTTAATGCATCTACCAATTCTTCTTTAGAAAGTTGTTTACTTATTTCAGATGCAATTATCAATGCAATTGGTTGTGGTAAACTTTGGCCAACTAGACAAACTTGTTCAATATTAGTATTTTCGGCAAACCCAACCTCTATAGGACTTGGAGCAATGTATTCGCCTTTTGAAGTTTTATACATTTCTTTTACACGCCCTGTAATTTTCAAATAACCTTCTGAATCTACCTCGCCCACATCGCCTGTGTGTAGCCATCCTTCACTATCAATAGTTTCAGCCGTAAGTTTTGGCTCTTTATAATAGCCAAACATATTCCATGCTGATCTATTTAAAATTTCCCCATTTTCTGGAGAGATTTTAACTTCCATATTTGGATATATTTTTCCTACTGTTCCATCTTTTATTTTACCTGCTGGCATCATACACACAGCCCCTAAATTTTCTGTCATGCCATATGCTTCTTGTATTATAATGCCTATTTTTCTAAACCATTGAATCAAATAGGTAGGCATTGGAGCGGCACCTGTCAAGATTATTATTGTTTCATTTAATCCCAATCCAGCTCTTATTTTCTTTTTTACTATAGAGTTTAAAATCGGAATACTTAAGAATAAATTAAGTTTCTTTTGTGGCATTTTTGAAAGAATCCCTTGCTGAAATTTTGTCCATATTCTAGGAACCGCTAAGAAATGAGTAGGACTTGCCTCTCTTAAGTTTTGGGCAAAGCTATCTAAAGTATCCGCAAAATATACAGTGCCACCAGAGATAATGCTAACAGCTTCAACAATGTTTCTTTCTGCAATATGACATAGAGGTAAATAGGAAAAAAACTTGTTGTTTGGTCTATTTAGAAATGTCATATGCTCGGTATTTTTGATACATTCTGAAAAGGACCCATATGTTGCCATAACACCTTTTGGATTACCTGTTGTACCAGAAGTATAAATTATCGTATTTATATCAGACATTAAAGGTTTATAGTTTTCCATAAATGGTTTATGATTTTTAAGAATATCATTCCATTGCTCATGGGAATTATCAGGATTATAAGTAGGAAATGAAATGCATTTTACATCAGTTGGGATGCCTGATTTCATAGATTTCCAATCATCTAGTTTTCCAATAAAAGCAACTTTACACCCAGAATGCATTAAGACATGATTAATTTGTGGACCATTTAAAGTAGGATAAAGAGGAACAGAAATGTGGCCTGAAATCATAATTGCCAAGTCAGTAATTATCCATTCAGCACAGTTCTTTGAAATCAATGCGATATTACTTTTTTCAGGTAATTTTAGGCTATTTAAATAGCTAGCAATTGTTCGTACTTGAACACCTGTTTCTTTCCAGGTAAATTCTTTCCAAGTATTTCCAAAAGGTTGTTTTAAATAAACATTTTCAGGAGTTTCTTTTTCCCAATTGTAAAAAAAGTCTAATATGGTGTTGTCTTTGGTAAATTTCATTGGAAGGGTTTGTGATAAAAATTATACAATTTTTAAAAATAATACAATTCAATTATTCTTCCAAATTTTTTAAAAAATATTAGTATTTTAAATCAGAATTTAATAAGATTCTAATCTACTTGATAGTTTACATTGTAACTATCTAAAAATTTAAGTATATTTTCAACATGTATTCCCCAACCCACGTTTAAAAATTGATTCTCCTCGATTTCTTTTTCACCATTTTGGATTTTTGGTGTAAAACCTAATGGTAAATGCCTAGTTTGAGATTGTATAGCCCAAATTTTCCCTTCTTTATCGAAGGTTGGGCCACCACTTTGACCTCTTAAGCCCGGACTCGAAGTTTCAAGCCATTTAAATTCATAAAGCCCATCCGAGCTTTTCCCTGAAACTATATTTCTAGTCATTATTCCATCTATTGGAAAAAAAGGAATAGGAAATAGAGTTGGATCGTATTGAAAACTATTTTGTGATTCATCAAAGATAGCTTTAACATCATAAAATGGAAAACCTAATTTACATAAACTAGTGCCAGGTTCGATGGAGTGGTGATTTTTAAAAACGGGGTAGTTTTTTATTAATGAAGGATTAAAATTTTCAATTTTACCAATTGCTAGATCATTATCAAATAGTATATGAAATTGCTTAATCACATGGTGGTCTGCTCCGAACCATAAGGAATGATTAATTAGCCATTTTGGATTTGGTTTTTGACTAGTGTTAGAGATATTTCCATTTTTATATGTGTTGAAGCTTAAAATATCTTGTTGATGCGTTTGAATTCCTTGTAAAATATGGGCGGCAGTTACAATCCAACCCTCTTTATTAATTATCACAAAACTACCAATTCCACTTTCAACCGTACCATCATAAAATCGACTTGATAATAGAACAGGAAGCGTATAATTTGAGGCTAATTTAAAGGCTTTTGCAAACATTTACTAAAAGTTTTTATTTATGTGTTTCAAAAATCAAGCTTTTTTTTAATAATATCTCAAATTTGTGATAATTAGTTATAAATTTTATTCTGAGATGCCAATAGTGTATTATGCATCAAAGCTGCCACAGTCATCAAACCAACTCCACCTGGCACAGGAGTTATATAACTCGCTTTTGGAGCAACTTCTGAAAATTTCACATCTCCTTTTAGTGCAAAGCCACTTTTTTTAGAGAGATCTTCCACTCTTGTTAAACCCACATCAATTACAACAGCCCCTTCTTTAACCATTTCTGCTGAAATAAATTCAGGTATTCCTAAAGCGGCTATAAGAATATCAGCTTGTAAACAAATTTCTTTTAAATTTTTTGTTTTGCTGTGAGCTAGAGTAACTGTGCAGTTTCCTGGATATGTATTTCTCTGCATTAAAATGCTCATAGGTAAGCCCACAATTTGACTTCTTCCAACTATTACACAATGTTTACCAGAAGTTTCTATTTTGTACCTTTTTATAAGTTCTAGAACACCAAAAGGAGTGGCAGAAATATAGGCAGGCAAACCTTTTGCCATTCTTCCAATGTTTATTGGATGAAAACCATCCACATCTTTTTTTGGATCTATGGCTTCTATCACTTGATCTACATTTATATGTTTGGGAAGAGGTAATTGAACAATAAAACCGTCAATACCCGAATCGTTGTTTAATTGATTGATTATTTCCATTACCTCTTCTTGGGTACTTGAGCTATCTCGTCTTATCAATGTTGATTTAAAGCCTATTTGTTCACAAGATTTTATTTTACTTGAAACATAAGTTTCGCTCGCTCCATTATCTCCAATCAAAACAGCTGCCAAATGTGGAATTTTTCCTCCAATCGCTTTTATTTTTTCAACTTCTAAAGCTAATTCGGCTTTTACTTCATTGGAAATTAATTTGCCATCAATAATCTGCATCGTACTTTTTTTTTGACAAAGATAAAGCCATATTTAATTACTAAAAATTTTACTAGCAAAATAATAGGATTAGAGGATTTTAATAAAGAATAGTGTTTTGGATAATTTAAATTTAAGGAAAAGAATAATTATTTAAAGGGTGAATTCAATTGATAAATGAAATGTTATTTTTTCGTTTATAAAAAATCAGATAAATCAGTGCAATAGCCACAAAACAAGTTGAAAACAAGAATGTTAAAGGTAGATTTTTGATTTGATTTTGATAAATAAGAGAGGGTAGAAATGCCCCAACTCCAATTCCAAATTCTAAAGAAATATACATAGTTGCAATTGCTTTTCCTCTGGATTTTTCTTCACACAAATCTATTGTCCATGCTTGGCAAATAGGGGAGAGGATGCCCATGCTAACCCCGAAAAATATGGCAGAGATAGTTAGCATAGTTAAATTGGTTGTATAAGCTGTGATTATCATTCCAATAACTAGAATCCAACAACCCAAAACTAAAACTTGAACTCTTCCATTTTTGTCAGACCATTTTCCAGCCAAAAAGCGAATAGCTATTGATGCGAGGGTATAAACTAAAAAGAAATAACCTTTATTTGCAACTCCAATACTTTTGCTTAAATCTGGAATTAGAGTTACAACAGTTCCATAAGCAAATGAAGTGAAAAAAAATACAATTACAACAGGCTTAACTGAACTATCATAAATATCAGATCGATTTATTTTTAAGAGAGAAAACGTAAATTTTTCTTTTTGGGATACTTCTAATGTTTCTTTCATATTAACCAAAATTAAAATAGAAAGAAGAGATAATCCAGATGAAGCATAAAAGAGGGTATCCATGTTAAACTCTTGTACAATCCATGATCCTAGTGCTGGCCCGAAAGCCATGCCTAAGCTTCCAATAAGCCCATGTAAGCCCATTGACTCCCCTCTCCTGTTTATAGGAACAATATCTGCAATGTATGCTGCAGTGCCAGTGGGTTTAAAGCCTGTTGAAAAACCATGAACCAACCTAAGAAGTAAAAAAGGAATAACGGTGGTGCAAACAGGATACAAAAAACCACAAACAAAACAAACCAGTGAACCGAAAGCCATTACAGGAACTCTTCCAATTTTATCAGTGAGTTTTCCGCTAAATGGTCTAGAAATCCCAGCTGTAAGAGTAAATAGAGCTATAATTAATCCTTTAAATTCACCCCCACCCATACTTGATAAGTAGTCAGGCAATTCGGGAATCAACATATTAAAACTTGAAAAGAACAAGAATGAACTTGTGCAAAGTAACCAAAATTGGAGGGTAAAAATACTTTCCCTATTTTTCAAAATTTACTCATTTTAAAATACTTCTTCTAAAGTAACTTTAGCTTTATGGCAGACTCCACCAATAGGAGGATTATATTTAGATACTTGAACCGATACTTTTTCTATGTTGACAAATCTTGCTTTAATTGCTGTAATTATTTCATAACCAACATGTTCTAAAAGTCTGTGTTTTTTTGACATCACAGTTTTTACCATTTCATAAACTTCGCCATAATTTATGGTATCTTTTAAACTATCAGTACTTGAAGGGGCAGATAAATCAGCATCAATGGTGACATCTATTGAATACTTATTGCCAATTTTTTGCTCTTCATCAAAATGTCCATGATAGGCGAAAAATTCCATCCCTTCTAAGGTAATTTGTCCCATAAATTAGCTTAGGCTATCAAAAAATGAACCTCCTTGGTTTTTTTCAGCAACAAATTCATTGATTGTTTTAGCTTCTCCTTTTTGCAAAACATCATTAAGAGTTTTATTTTCACCTTTTTCAACCATCGCTTTTCTTATGGCAGCTTTTACTTTGTTTACTTTATCCAACATTTCCTCCGTATTACTTTCATTGGTTTCTAGTCGTGTGGCAGTAATAGGTTCTAGTTTTTCTTTTGGTATTTTTCCAGCGATTAAATACATTTTCAATTCTTTCAATTTATCCCATTGTTGTTCTTCTGCTAATAATGCTTGGTCAACCCAAGAACTTGGATCGTGAATGCCATAATGAGGGCCTGCGGCATTTAGAATATCTTTTATCCGATAGATTGGTGTTGTGGCAAGGTCTCTAAAAGTTAATATTCTTGCACTGTTTAGAATTTCTTTTATTTTTGGGCCAATTCCTTCAATAATTTCAAGATTTGTTTTTTCATTTATAGATTCACGATGAATTTCATTGACGGCAGAAGAAAAATTTATGTGATGCGCACTATCATTTTCATCTGTTTCCATATTTTCATACTTTAATTCAGGTTCAAACGATTCCGCAATTGGCAATTCCGCCATCATAATATCTGTTGAAATTATTTCTTGTTTAATTTCTAATTGTTTTTTTGCACTTGATTTTATATTAATTTGCTCAGATTTATCGTTTGTAATGTGCTTATTCACAATATTATTTGCAGCATCTGCAATACTTTGTATTGAATCAATCAAATTGTTCTTTTTTAATTCTAAAGAAATAAAGTTATTTTCTAATTCTTCGAACTCCAATTTGGCTGTTGTCTGAATACTCCCTGCTTTTTGTTGTGCGTCTTCTAAAATTTGTTTGGCTTGGCTTTCAGCTTCTGCAAGCATTTCATTTACTTTTAGTTGTGCATTTTCTAATTTTTTTGAGGCTTGAGTACTAGCATTTTCCGTTATTCTTGTGCTAGTATCTTCAGCAGTACGTAGTGTTTTTATCAAAGTCATTTCTACTTCTTTTAGTTTCGAAGCTTCTTTTTCTGAAATCTCTAATTGCATTTTTAGCATTTTCGCTTCATTTAGCAGCCTTTCCCACTCTTGAGCTAAGTTAGATAAGAAGTTATTTACTTCGTCGATGTCATATCCTCGAAATGATTTTTCGAACTCATGCTGTTTTATTTCTAATGCTGTAATTTTCATTTTTTAATAGCCTTTTTGTAATTATTTTTTACCTGAATCATACGAAAATAAATAAAGCTATATCTCCTTTTTTCTCAAAGATATGCTTGTTTAAGACTGATTATTATTTATTTTTCACAAAATAACAAAAAAATGAAAACATATTAAAATAATTTCCACATTGATATTGTGCGGTCGTCGCTTGCAGACAACAAAGTCTGGGTTTCGTAAGTCCAAAGGAGTTTATTTATTGAAGTTGCATGTCCAACATACCTAGCTTTATCTATTACTTTTACTAACTTCAGATTGTCAACATTCCAAAGTTTTATAGATTTATCCATACTGCAAGAAGCTAAAAGATTTAAGCCTTCCAAATATATAATATCATTTATTGCATATAAATGAGCCGGAATATCTAGTTGTAAATTATAGTTGTTTTCAGCATCCCATACTATCAAATGCGCATCTCTAGATCCTGAAACCAAGGTTTTGCCATTATTAATATATTTTATAGTAAAAACTGAATTTTTATGGCCTTTTAAAACAAATTTTAATTTATAAGTATCAAGATCAAAAACCCTAATTAACCAATCGCTATATGCTACTGCCATTTCTCCAGTATTTTCATTAATAGCAATACTTCTTACACTTTTTTCCGAAGCTTTTAGCAGTTTTTTTAAACTTAATGTTTCTTTTTGAACTATATGAATTTGCCCCAAACTATCGCCTACAAATAATTGATTTTGATACATTTTAATGTCGAAAAAAGAAGCATTTCCAAGCTTAAGAGATCCGGTTTCTTCAAGTGAATCCGTATTAATTAAATGGATGCCTTCAAAATTATTTGCTACCCATAACTCTTTATTTTCTTTTTGGTGTAAAATAGAATAGATGGAATTTTGAACTTTCACGAAAGGCTTGCCTAGATCAGGATTTAAAGTTGACCAATTCACAACCATTCCATCTGCCCCAGCTGAAAAAAACGAACTTGGATTTAATCCTTCAGATAATGTATATATGCAATCACGATGTCCAGTAAAAGAATCTATTTTTTGAATATTAAAATTCATTTTTATTAATTAATACTTTAATTTGCTTTGTATTCTTGACAAATTACTTTTCACTTAATACTATGCCTCTATTTTTTAACAAAATAGTTTGTAATGAAATTCATTTAACTGTTTGGAAAATTACTGAAACTTTAAATGAATTAAAAATAAACTTTGATTTAGAAGCTGATTATTTACTGTTAGCCAATGAAATAGTAAATGAATATAAAAGGGTTGAGTTTTTGGTAAGTAGAATAACAATAAAAAGTGCATGTTTTGAAAATAACATATCGTTTAAGAGTATAAATAAGGATGAGCATGGTAAGCCTTTTTTGGAAAATTCTGATTGGCAAATGTCTATTTCGCATACAAAAGACTTTGTTGGAGTGGTTTTAAGGAAGTATAAACCTTTGGGTATAGATATTGAAAAGCCACAAGCAAAAATGTTTAAAGTATTAAAACGTTTGTGCACCTATTCTGAATTAGAGATAATAGCTGATAAGATGGAATATGCTTCCATAATTTGGTCTGCCAAAGAAGCCCTTTATAAATTGTATGGTAAAAGAAATGTGGATTTTAAAGAAAATTTATTAATTAAAAAAAACGAAAATGTTTTC
Organism: Cytophagaceae bacterium; assembly: GCA_031420365.1. Classification (GTDB taxonomy): domain Bacteria; phylum Bacteroidota; class Bacteroidia; order Cytophagales; family Spirosomataceae; genus Leadbetterella. Next base: position 12,549 of record JANOMP010000047.1, on the reverse strand, counting down.
GTTGGTAAAATTAAAATGCCCGACTATGAAGCCGAGCATTCGATTTATATTGAAAAGCTTTTTGATTATTTTGTTGTGGTAGCCTATTGAATTTTCTTTAAAACATCGTCTAAGGAAATGCCATAATGTGATTCATCATAAATACTCTCTCCATTTTTTATTAATAAAAGCTGAGGAGATTGATGTTGCACGCTAAACTGATTTACAATAGCATTTGAAACATCTCTGTTTAATATTAAGTCTACGTAGTAAGGTTTAATATTTATATTTTCAGGGTTTTTGGCCCAAGCTCTTTCAAATCTATCCAAAGCAGTACTGCTAATAGAACACCTTGTGCTGTGTTTAAATATTAGTATATAGATCGTGTTTGATTCATTCTTAATATTTTCTAAATCTTCAATTGTGATTATTTTGTTCCAATTCATTTTTTAAATACTGTTTAAAAGCGAACAAACAAAATGAAGAATTTAGTTCAAAAAACTAAGTTATCAATAAGCCTAACCCCATCTAGATACACAGCAATAATAACTGCGGTTTGGCCTTTTGGATCATGAATTGCAATATTTTTCAGTGAGTTATAATCAGTTATTTCAAAATATTCTAATTCAAACTGAGGGAAATTTTTATAAAAGTTGTTTATTTTTATTTTTGTCATTTCAGCACTCTCTCCCATTAACAAGAGTTTTTTTGCTAGAATTAAAGATTCATATATTTTAGATGCAACACTTTTTGCATCATCGGAAAGCCTGACATTTCGAGATGACATTGCTAGTCCATTTTTTTCTCTTATCGTATCACACACAATTATTTTCAAATCAAAGTATAAATCTTTTACTAAGGATTTAATTACTGCTACTTGCTGTATGTCTTTTTGACCAAAATATGCATTTAAAGGTTTTATCAAGTTAAATAGTTTTGCGATTACTATTCCAACGCCATTAAAATGGCCGGGTCGGAATTTCCCTTCCATAATATGTTCCAAAAGGCCAAAATCAAATTTCAGTGAGGGCTTGGAAGGGTACATCTCATCAGAAGTAGGGGCAAAGACTAAATCACAACCTATTTCCTCTAATTTTTTGCAATCTTCTTCTATAGTTCTTGGGTACTTTAATAAATCTTCTGGATTATTAAATTGAGTTGGGTTAACGAAAATACTACAAACTGATAGGTCATTTTCTTCCTTTGCCCTTTTAACAAGTTCTATATGCCCTTTATGTAATGCCCCCATAGTAGGGACAAATCCTATTTTTGAGTTTGAATTACTTTTGAGATAGGCTTGCATTTCAAATCTACTTTCAATTATTTTCATTTAATTAAAATGGTGTTTTCTTCGAAAATTAGGGTTATTTTTTTTTAAAATGTGTATTTTTGTGAAATTTTTTTAATTAGGCTATATCCATGTACAAGATTTTTTTGTTTTTATTTTCCGCGATTGTTCCATCTTCAGGACAATATTCTTTACCAGATGTGTTACCAACTTTTGAAAAGGAATTTGTAATTGAAGATTATTGGGAAGCCGAACTTTCACCGGTCTCAAACCTTGAAGAATTGGTCAGATATATTCACAACGACCCTTTTAAAACTTATTTTATAAGCAATATACCCGCTGGAAATCCTTTGATAAGAGAGATTTCGGTAAATTCATTTTATGGGACAAGAAAACATCCAGTGCATGGGGTAATTAAGTACCATAGAGGAATAGATTTAAAAGGAACGAAAGGGGAAAAGGTTATAGCCAGCGGAAATGGGAAAGTAATATCTTCTGGATTTAAACCAGATTTAGGAAATTATATTACAATTCAGCATAAATATGGTTTTGAATCAATATATGGTCATTTAAGTGCAATAAAAGTTAAAGTTGGGCAAACAGTTGAAAAAAATGAAGTTATAGGGAAAGTAGGATCTACTGGTAAAGTAACAGGACCACATTTGCATTATACTTTAAAAAAGAATGAAGCATTTTTAGATCCTTTTGATTTTATTTTTATGAATTTTCAAAAGGAATTATAGAAGTTTTTCTATTTAAGGTGACTCCTATAGCCTACTTTTTATTTCAAAAGTTACAAAAACATATTGCTTCATAAAATTTCAAAATATATCCTTAATGCAAATTTGGCTACCCCTCTGGTTAATTTTAAAAATTTATTTGAACTACATTTTTGCTGTTTTTAATCACAAAACTACTTTATAGTACATCCCTTAAACAGAAAATGAAGAAAAAATATAATTGTTGCTTTTTTTGTTTATTCTACAGTGACAGACTTAGCAAGGTTTCGAGGTTGATCAACATTTCTACCTCTTAAAACAGCAATGTAATAGGAAATAAGTTGTAAAGGAATTACAGTAAGTAATGGCTGAAGAATTTCATGTGTATTCGGAATTTCAATTGTAAAATCTACCATGTTTTTTACTTGCTCGTCCCCCTCAGTTACTATTGCTATAACTCTACCCTTTCTGGCTTTAACTTCTTGTATATTTGAAACTACTTTTTCATAAGAGCTATCTTTTGCAGCTATAAAAACTACGGGCATATCTTCATCTATTAAAGCAATGGGGCCGTGTTTCATCTCAGCTGCCGGATAGCCTTCAGCGTGTATATATGAAATTTCTTTTAACTTTAAAGCACCTTCAAGAGCAACAGGAAAATTTAGTCCTCTTCCTAAAAAAATAAAATTTTGTGCAAAAGTAAAAAGTTTGGCAATGTCTTTAATTTCTTCAGATTTTTTAAGTATCTGTGCTACTTTTTGAGGTATTGCCGCCATTTCTAATAAAAGCCTTCTATACGTTTGATCAGTAATGGTACCTTTTGCTTCGGCAGTAGCAATGGCCAACATGGTTAAAACGGAAACTTGAGCCGTAAAGGCTTTTGTACTCGCTACTCCAATCTCTGGGCCAGCATGAGTATAAATTCCACCATCTGTGACTCTAGAAATTGATGAACCAACAACATTACAAATGCCAAGTATTACGGCACCTTTTGACTTTGCCATTTCCAATGCCGCCAATGTATCAGCAGTTTCACCAGATTGGGATATAGCTATAACAAAGTCTCCTTCTTTAATTATCGGATTTCTATATCTAAATTCTGAAGCATATTCAACTTCCACATTAATTCTAGCTAATTCTTCAAACAAATATTCTCCAACTAAACCTGCATGCCAAGAAGTACCACAGGCTACAAAAACAATTCTTTTCGCTTTGGCAAGCTTCGATAAATGCTCTCGCATACCACCAAGTTGTATTATTGCTTCTTCGGCGTTTATTCTTCCTCTCATACAATCAGCTATAGATTTTGGCTGCTCAAATATTTCTTTAAGCATAAAATGGTCATAACCACCTTTCTCTATCGCTTCAAGTTCCAATTCCACAGTTTGAATGTATGGATCTTGCTCTTCGTTTTGTAAATTTTTGATAATCAATCCCTCCGTATTTACAATTGCTATTTCCAAATCATCGAGGTATACCACTTCTTTAGTATACTCAATAATCGGTGTTGCGTCTGAAGCAAAGAAAAATTCATTTTCACCTATTCCAATTACCAATGGGCTTCCCTTTCTTGCGGCCACTAATTGTTCTGGATTATCAGAATCTAAAACAACAATTGCATAAGCCCCAACTACTTCTTTTAATGCAATTCTTACTGCTTCGGGAGTATCGCAATTTTTGGTTTTTTTAATTTCTTCTATAAAATTTATTAAAACTTCGGTATCTGTTTGACTATGGAAAACATAGCCTTTGTTTATTAAACTTTGTTTAATAGTTGCATAATTCTCAATAATTCCATTGTGAATTATCGCCAATTTGCCACCATTTGATAAATGTGGATGGGCATTTGTATCATTAGGTTCACCATGTGTAGCCCAGCGAGTATGTCCAATTCCTATTGTAGCATGAAGGCCTGTTTTTGGCAATATTCCTTCTAGGTCAATAACCTTACCTTTTTTTTTATAAATGTTTAGGCTACCATTTAATAGTGCAATTCCTGAGCTATCGTAGCCTCTATATTCTAATCTTTTAAGTCCTTTTAAAATTAATGGAGCAGCATCTCTATGGCCAACATAAGCAACAATTCCACACATATTATTTATTGAAAAAGTACAATTTTATTTAAAACTTCATTACAAAATTAATGGAATTTTAATATAAAAAAATCATTTGAGATTTTAAATAATTTTAATAAGTTTTACAAAGAATATAAAAAAAGCCTGAGGGATTTTACTCAGGCTTTTGAAAAGATGGTAATGATTTAAAACTTTGTATAAAATATTTTTAACTTCGGTTTTAAAAAAACAGTGCGTCTAATTTGGTCATTTTGCAAAATTCCGTTTCCTTCGCTTGTCAGGTTAGCGGGTATTAAAAGTAATGATCCAGGAGTTTGCCTTTTATTAGTAATTTTTTGCAAGTAATTTGTTACATCTATTGTTAAAGTATTAGTTGAATCAACAAAAGTGCCTAAATTTCCTGATAAATCTGAACCAATTGGGGTAAGATAAGAGAGCCTTTTATTTGAATCTCTAACTTGATGGTTTTTTTGATCTAGTTCGCCCACAATATAGAAAAATATCTTTGGAATTTGATTTGAAATTGAGGTTTTATCAACTCGGAATTCTACGGTTGCTTTGCTAACTCTAATATTAGTTCCTAACTTATTAATATTTCCAAAATTTATTTTGGTGCCAATTCCAGTACTAGATTGAATATAGGTTTTACCATTAGAAGCTGTGGAATTAAGTTCATTGGTATTTTTTGTTAGTTTAGATAATGGTGTCCCTGTTCTATTTGCAGAAATTTGGGAATGTCGTGGCCCATTTAAGTCAAAATTGTAAACTAAAACGTTGCTTTCATTAACGTTATGGTAATAGACACTAAAAGTACTGGTGGTAGAAGCAAATGCACCTGTATTAAAACCATAAACAGCTTTTGCATTATTTTCTGGTACAATTGCAAATCCTTTAAAGGCATTTACAAAGGCGGAATTGGTTTTTCTATTGACAGCTGATAAATTTAACATTTCTTTGGCAATACTTACGGGAAGAGTAACATAAAATGCCAAAGTAGTATCAAAAGTTTTATTTTTAAAAGTTGCAGAATTAATTGTGAATTTAGAAAGAGGAGTTGTTTCAAAATCAATTCCTTCATCTCCATTATAGTTTTTTGAATAATTCATTGCAGTTTTGAGTCTGTGAATTCCAAAAGTTGCTTTTGATAAAGTATCCCCAACAATTAATCCGGTATTTATTATTCTGAATCTAACTGAATCTGCAATAGCATTTGGAAGAAATGTAAATGGAACTGCTGAATCTCCAAAAGAAGCTTGTAAAAGAGTAGGTTGAAAGAATGCAGTTGCTTTAATGCTTCCAAAAATAGGATCATTTAGATTACCTGTTAATAAATAGGAAGATCTTCCGTTAACATTTGAATCCGACAGAACAGTTGAAGTAACTAGACTTAGAGTATCCGTATAATTTGCAGCAGCACTGTCTATTCCTTGAAAATCATATCCAATTTCTGTTGGATTTTCACATGCTAAAAAAAATACAGAAATCAGCATAAAACTTAATTTCTGTACATTTAAAAAAACTTTATTCATACTACTATTAAACTGCTAGCTCGGTGTAAAGGTTAAAGAAGGTTTCAGTTGCGTTTTCGTCATCAATATAAGATTCAATTTGTTTATCTGTTGTCTCTAACAAAGCCTCTTTAATGGTTTCGTTTAATGTTCTATTAGCTTTTACAATTACGTCTGAATACTCACAGCCAATTTTTATAAAACCCAAAAAGTCAGCGGATCTTAAATTTGCTAAATTCTCATCACTAATGTCTAACATTTTAACTTTTGGAAACATATCGTCAGTAAACTTATGATCAAAAACATTGTTATAAACCGAGAAAATAGTTTTAGTGTTTTTGAAAATCGGATCGTTTTTGTATGTTGTTTTTAAATAAAGTGGAATTAAAGCAGTCATCCAATCCGTGCAATGCACCACATCTGGCGACCATCCTAACTTTTTCACGGTTTCTAAAGCACCTTTGCAAAAGAAAATCGCACGCTCGTCATTATCATCATAAAAATTTCCGTTTTTGTCATTGAAAACAGTTTTTCTTTGAAAATAATCTTCATTATCTAAAAAATATACCTGAAGTTTAGCTGAAGGAATTGATGCAACTTTAATAATTAAAGGTTTTTCCTCCTCGCCTATACTGATATTAATTCCAGATAATCTAACAACTTCATGTAACCGATGTTTTCTTTCATTGATTAGTCCAAATCTTGGCACAAGTATTCTAATTTCCATCCCACGTTCTTGCATTTCTTGAGGAAGTTTTCTTAGAAGCGAAGAAATTTCAGAAATTTCTAAAAATGGATCGATTTCACTTGAAATATATAAAATTCGTAATTTACTCATGCCTTAATTTAATAAAATATAGCGAAATTTGAAACTGTATTTGTTTCGGGTGCAAAGATACTAAAAAAAAATCTATTAATAATCAAGTATTTAAAACAAATTGACAGCTTTTTGTTAATATCAGGCTATTTTTGATGCTATTAGAGGGTATTTTTTATTGAATTTTATTGAATTTTGAAGTTATTCATTTTACATACACATAACTAGCAATATTAATCAAGTATTTAATTCATATGTAATGATTTTAAAACTATATGATGCTTATTGTCCCTACAAATCTCTAAATTCAAATACTTAAGGTGTTGATTTGTATATTCTAATATTGGCAAATTGGAAGATATTACTAAATCAAAATACTCATTTAATGGCTCTTCGTAGACATTTTCACATATTTCTATAAAAGTAGAGTAAGAATATCCTTTTTTCATGTTTCCAAATTTTTCCCATAGTATTACTAGTACGTTGTCTAAGGATTTATTTTCAATAAATTTCTTTCTTATTTTTAAATCTAAAATCAAAGCAGCAATTGCTCCTTTGTGGTATACAGAAACGGTTTTATTTGGAATACTTTTATCATAGCCGTCCACCCAAAGATCAAATGATGATTCTAATAGTGATTGAGATGAATGGTCAGAATTTTCAAAATGTCTCCTAAAAACGGTTTCTAATTCATGTAAATATTGTTTTTTTGAAATAATACCGGAGTCGAATAAAATTTTATCCCCATAATATGTTGTAAATCCTTCTGCTACAAAACAAGTTTCAAAATAATTTTCTGAACTGTAATCGTATGGAAGCAGTTCTATTGGTCGTATTTTGGCAATATTCCAAGCATGAAAGAGTTCATGGGAAACCAAACCCAAAAGGTCATAATAATAATTTTCTCCTAAAATGCCATTTTCTCCTAACACCATTACCATTGAATCGGAATGCTCCACTCCATGATAATAGGAATTGCTTGGAATCAGAAGGTAAAAGTGATAATTTTTTTCTGGAAATTTACCGAACAAATTTATCTGAAAAGCACAAAGAGTTTGCAAATCTTTAATAAATTTGGTTATACTTACTTCAAAAATGCCATGAATCCACAAGTGAAATTTTATGTTTTTTATTTCAAAAACTGAATGATTTAACGAGTGGCTAAGAATAAATGGAGTGTCGAACAGTTCATGAATTGTATTCACATCAAAATAATAAAAGGATAACCTTTTTTCTAATTTTTTCGCACAAGCTATGGATTCATTGGAATGACTTTCAATAAAAATTTGATGTTTATATTCCTGATAATCAATTATATACATGCATAGATTTGAAGGATTTATTAATTTAATACGTTCATTCACAAGGCAACTACCAGCATTTAATTCATTTGAATAATAACTATAATTCACAATTAATTGGTCGGATGGCTCTTTAGTAATTGTCCAAATATTTTTTTTAGTTTTGTGCCATTTTAATTTCTGTCCATATTGATTTTTTGCTGAAAAATGTAATATATTTTTGGAAAAATTTTGAAATTGATATCTTCCAGGTCTCCATAAGGGTAAAACCAGATTTACTTTAGATTTATTTAAACTATTTATATTTAATGTAAGGAGAGTTAAATGATTTTCGGGATTAAATGAAAAAAAATATTGTATCATTTTTTTTGAAAGTTTTTTTAATGTCAAATAAATTATTTACTTTTGCACTCCTATTTCGAATCGAGGACAAATTTAATATAAAAAGATATGAAACGTACATTCCAGCCATCAAATAGAAAGCGTGCAAATAAACATGGATTTCGTGAGCGTAGCTCAACTCCAGGAGGCCGCAGAGTATTGAAAGCACGTCGCTCCAGAGGAAGATGGAAACTGACGGTTTCTGATGAGAAAACTCATAAGTAAGTATTTTGATATAGATTAAAAGCTTTATTACTCGTATAACAGAAAGCCGCAATTTTTGCGGCTTTTTTTATTTTAACTTGCATAATATTGTTCTTATAACATTAATTAATATATTTTCGTCTATATATTGGTTTTAAATCTATTAAATGCAAAAGCAGCAATCTTTAAGTAAACTAGAAAGAATCAAAAGTAAGCTTTTGATTGATTCCCTGTTTGATAGAAAATCTCAAAAAAATATGTCTTTTCTCGTTTTTCCTATTAAAACAATTTTTTCCATCACTGAAGATTCACCTGTTTTAGATAAATGGCCACAAATCATGGTTTCAGTTTCAAGTAAAAAATTTAAAAAAGCAGTTGATAGAAATTTGATAAAGAGAAGGATGCGAGAGGCGTATCGAATAAATAAAGTTGAGGTTAGTAAACTTACAAAGGCTGCATTTATTTATGTGGCTCCCGAAATTGTAGCATATTCTAAAATAGAAAAAGCTATGATTCATTGTCTTTTAAGACTAAAGTCTTTTAATAAAACTTCCTAAAAATGCGGCTACAAAAGAAGGGGAAATAGCGATGTGAGTTGCAAATATTGCCATTTCTGGATTAGCTGCTTTTATATTAAATGAAATATTAAGCCAATATAATCCTATAATAATGGAAGTTTGGAGTAATGACAAAATCCAACCTTTCTTTGGTTCGAAAATTCCATATGAGAATGAAAATAATAAGGTAAATAGAACTGGAACATATATAATATTAGTTGAAAAAAATGCAAAAACTTGAAGAAATGACAAAAAAGGCATATTAAAATATTTTGAGCAAATTTTATTTTTAACATTTTTATTTTTAAATTACTGGCATCCGACTAAATTTAAAATTTATTAAAAATCCTAATCAAATGACTATTTAATCGGGTCGCCGAATCGGGATCATTTTTCTGGTTTTTAAAAAAGACCCCCTCCGTTTTATTCTTTGTGTATCCTGCGGACGACCTCACTTTTGCGTTTCGACGCACGCAGGTATGCCTGTCCAATCGAAAAAAGAATCGGAATGGCGTCCCACCAAAAAAACATTCACAAATCGGTACGCCCTAATCGAATAAACCTAAAGGGCGTTCCCCTTTAAAATTTGATTATTAGCTATTTAAGATTTGATATTAATTCTCCACTTCAAATTTTCAAAATGGTTACGGGCGTCCCGATTTTGTGATTAAAGGAATTTATTTTGTTTTTATTTTTTCTCGGATGCCAGTATTTTTAAATAAATATAAATTTAAATTTAGATTAATGTGAATATAAATTCAATATTTTTGTTCGTTAATCAATTATATTTGATTCAAAATTAATTCTAAGTAAACGATTCTTTTATACAATTTAGCAATAAAAAATAATGAATAGGAAGATTAGATCATTTATTATTGGCTTAACAGTTATTTGTAGTATGGCTTTAATGAGTTATACTATAGACGATCGCCTTTTTGAAATTACAAAAAATTTAGATGTGTTTTCTACTATGTTTAGGGAGTTAAACGCATTTTATGTTGACGAAGTGAATCCTGATAAAGCAATTAAAGCCAGTATTCAAGCTATGTTGAAAGACTTAGACCCATATACTGTTTTTTGGAATGAAGACGAAATAGAGGATGTTTTTACACAAAATGCCGGTACTTATAATGGTATTGGAGCCAGTATTGATTATTATGAAGGGAAGCATATTGTTGTTATGCTTTACGAAGGCTCTCCGGCAGATAAAATGGGAATTAAGATAGGGGATGATATTCAAAAAATAAATGGAGTTGATGTTACAAATAAAGATGATTCAGAGTTTTCTAGACTATTAAAAGGGCAAACAGGTACTAATGTTAAACTTATTGTAAAGCGATTTGGTCAAAATAGAAATTTAGATATTGCAGTAGGAAGAGATATTATTAAAACCCCTAATGTTCCACATTTTGGAATGATTAATGATGAGGTAGGCTATATTTTACTTACTGATTTTAGTGCTACAGCTGCAAAGGAAATCAAAACTGCAACATTAGAACTAAAAGATAAAGGCATGAAAAAATTGGTTATTGATCTAAGAGGGAATCCTGGAGGTTTGTTAAATATGTCAGTAGAAATCTGTAATTTTTTTATTCCTAAAGGTTTAACTGTAGTGGAAACAAAAGGGAAAGTTAAAGAATGGAATAAAAAATATTTGACTATGGTTCCTCCTTTGGATACGGATTTGCCTATAGCGGTATTAATAAATGGTAGAAGTGCATCTGCTTCGGAAATTGTCAGTGGAACACTACAAGATTATGATAGAGCGGTTTTAATTGGGCAACGATCTTATGGAAAAGGGCTAGTTCAAGTTACCAGAGATTTAAGTTATGGTACAAAAATGAAAATAACAACCTCAAAATATTATATTCCTTCTGGGAGGTGCATTCAAGCAATAGATTATGCAAATAGGCTTACTGATGGTAGTGTTTCTAAATTACCTGATTCATTGAGAGCGTTGTTTAAAACAAAAAATGGAAGACCAGTTTATGACGGCGGCGGCGTAGAGCCAGATATAAAAACGTTAAGCGGTGAATTGACGGAATTTACAAAAGCCTTGATTTCAAAAAAGAAGATTTTTGACTTTGCCACAAAATATTATTTTACCCATTTAGAAAGTAAACCAGCAGAAAAGTTTTCTTTAAGCGTTAAAGATATGTTAGATTTTGAAAATTGGTTAGCTTCACAAAGTTTCGATTTTAAAACTGCTAATCAAGTTGCTATTGAAGGTTTAGTAAAAAGTGCAAAACTTAGTGGCGATTATATTAAAATGAAAAACCAATTAGAAGAGGTTAAAAAGATAGCCGATTTTGGTTATGATCAATTAGTAAAAACGAATGCTAAACAAATTAAAGAACAATTAGAATTAGAAATATTAAGTAGATATTATTATCAAAAAGCAATGAAGTTTGTTTCTTTTGAGAAAGATGAAGATATTCAAGAAGCATTGAAATTATTTTCTGATATGAACAAATATAAGTCAATCTTGGCTAGAAAATAAATGAGCAAAATACTTTCTATTGATGCTTCAACCTCGGGTTGTTCTGTTGCTTTATTTAAAGATAATGTATTGATGAGCTCCTCAGAAATAAGGATGGAGAGATCTGCTGCAGAATATTTTACAATCTTGATAGAACAAGTGCTGTATAATGCAAAAACCAAAATGTCTGAACTTGATGCTATAGCTGTTGCCAAGGGTCCGGGTTCTTATACTGGCCTAAGAATTGCTGTTTCTACAGCCAAAGGTTTATGCTTTGTTTTAAATAAGCCGTTAATTTCTTATACAACTTTAGAGGGAATGGTGGGTCAGTTATTTTTAGAAGAAAATTTCGATTTACTATGCCCCATGCTTGATGCTAGGAGAATGGAGGTTTATAGTGCTTTTTATGATGCTAAAACAAAAGAGACCATTTGTGAAATTTCTGCTGATATTATAGATGAAAAATCTTATTTTGATTTGTTAGAAAAAAATAAAATTCTTTTTTTTGGAGAAGGAAGTTACAAATGCCGCTCTATATTAACTCATAAAAATGCCCATTTTTTGGGCACTGACATATTTCCTCAAGCAAGCTTTTCAGGTTCTATAATATTTGAAAAATTTACAGAAAAAATATTTGAGAACCTAATTGGTTTTGAGCCTTTGTATTTAAAGGAATATCTTTTCAAAACAAAAAAGCCCTGAATATCAGGGCTTACTCTTTTAATAATCGTCTGATTCTTCTACTAATTGAGCTTCAGGTTTTTCCCTTACTATATCAAATGATTTTTCTTTAAATTGCTTTACTTTTCTGGTTAATGTTTCCATAGCCACATCTGTGGCTGCTTCAAAAGTGTCAGCAGTTTCGCTAACAAAAATTGAACTTCCAGGTAAGTTCAATTTTATTTCAATCTGTTTTTTATGGGTGTTAGATTTGTCTCCTTTAGCAAGTTTTAAAAAAACTTCGCCACCGATTATTCGATCGGAAAAGGTTTCTAGTTTATCAAGTTTTTTTTGAATAAATAATTTCAATGAACTGTCTGCACTAAAGTGCACTGCATTAACTTGAATCTTCATAATTACAATTCTTTATTTAAGTGAAACATTGGATTTTGAATGTGAAATTTATCACTAATTGAAGGTAATTATTTTTATAATATAAATCAAATCAAATCTTGATTTTTTTTAAGAATTCTTTACTATTTGTGACTAGCTTTATTTAATTATTTATAAAAAAGTAATTG
>JANOMP010000046.1:0-4844 GCA_031420365.1 Cytophagaceae bacterium | reverse complement strand
GATTTAATGCTTCCCTTTAAATTTGATATTTCGAATTATCGAACTATTGATAACAAAGAATTATTAGAACATATAAAAAGAGTAGGAAAGGTTTTTTATGAAAAACAAACTTAACTTGGCTTTCTTTCACTACTCTAAAAGGTAAAATGCCTTTTTTTTGAATCTACCTAGATTTGGATTGAATAAAGTCCTTAAAAAAGAAAAGGCGAGTTGCCCCGCCCTGTCTTAAATGTTTTCACAACGGAATAATCCTTATTGTGATTTGCTTTCGTATCGTAAATCTAAGATTATTTATCGTAAGATTCCAAATTAAATTCCTTTTTAAATTTATTCATCAAAGCGAACCCTAATGTTTTTTCCAATTCCTTGGCTCTCTTAACAGTTATAACTTTAGACGAACTGGGCAATGTGCTATCATCAAAAACGATAACAGCTTTAATATTAGATTGGTTTTCTTTTATATTCAAATTCATATATATTAGAAATATATAGCCAAATATAGTGACTCTTTTCTAAACTTGCCTCATCTGTATCCATATTTTCTTTAATAACTAATCTTTCAATTTCTTCATTCGCTAATACATTCAAATCTTTAATCATTTGCTCTAGTTTATCAATTTCTACTTGCCAATTTATTTTTCTGGGAGCCTCAATTGAATACAAATAGTTTTTTGTTACCAAAAACATCTTCTCTGATTTAAATAACAGCATATTTTTAACATCAGAAAATGAAAATGTGCTTGATTTGATATGATTGTGATACAGAATAGAACCCCTCAACAAATAAAGTTTCCTATTATCTAAGCTAACTTGCATTTCATCGCCAACAATATCTTCCAGTTTTATTCCCTTATTAACAATAATGATGTGTTCAACCTTCTCTTTCTTCAAGTAATCTATCAGTTCTTTATGCAACATATCAATTTATTAATTTGCTTACTATTCTATACTTAATTGCATTTATTTAACCTATAAGGTCTCAAATCTAACATTATTTTTGTAACTACTAAATAATATAGTTGTCGAATTATAAGTTGTGATTTGCTTTTGTATAACGGGAGATAAATTTTACATTTATGCTCCCGTTTAACTCTAAACAATTTATCAAAACTATGAAAACAATCCTCGGACTTGATCTCGGTACCAATTCAATAGGTTGGGCATTAATAAATTTAGACTTTGATTCAAAAAATGGCAACATTGAGGGCTTAGGAAGTAGAATAATTCCAATGACCCAAGATGTATTAGGCAAATTCGATTCTGGGGTATCTCTATCTCAAACTGCCGAAAGAACAGGTTATCGTGGGGTAAGAAGACTAAGACAGAGGCTATTGTCAAGAAGAGAGCGACTACATCGGGTTTTAAATATTTTAGGTTTTTTGCCAGGTCACTACGCAAAAAATATAGACTTTGATAAAAAACTCGGTAAGATCAAACCAGAAACCGAGCCAAAAATAGCGTATAAAAAAGACGAAAATGGAAAATTCAATTTCCTATTTATGGATTCGTTTCTTGAAATGGTCGAAGATTTTAAATTTTTTGGACATTCAGATGTCAGAATGCCTTTAGATTGGACACTATATTATTTAAGAAAAAAAGCATTAACTAAAGCCATAAAAAAAGAAGAATTAGCATGGGTGATATTGAATTTTAATCAAAAAAGGGGCTACTATCAGTTAAGGGGAGAAGAGGAACTCGAAAATAAAAATAAGCTTGAAGAATTTTATAAATTAAAAGTTGTTGAGGTTATTGAAAAAGAAAAAGGCAAATCTGGGATTTGGCATGATATAATACTTGAAAATGGCTGGATTTACAGAAGAGAGAGCAAAACTAGTTTGGCTAGTTGGGTAGGCAAAGAAAAAGATTTTATAGTAAGTACAGAATTAAATGAGGATGGTACAATAAAAAGAAATAAAGAAAATGAAGAAAAGAGAAGTTTTAGAGCGCCTAAAGAAGACGATTGGAATCTTTTAAAAATAAGAACTGAGAAAACAATTGAAAATTCTGGCAAAACTGTAGGCAGTTACATATACGACAATTTGCTACAAAACCCAAAACAGAAAATCAAAGGTGAACTAGTAAGAACAATTGAGAGAAAGTATTACAAACAAGAATTAGAACAAATATTAAAAACTCAAATTGGCTTTCATAAAGAATTACAAAACGATGAAAAATATTTAGAATGTATAAATGAATTATATAAGAGCAACGATGCCCATAAATACAATATCAAAAATAGGGGTTTCTTATACTTATTTCTAAATGATATCATATTGTATCAAAGGCCTCTAAAAAGCAAAACATCGTTAATTAGCGACTGCAAATTAGAATTTAGATATTATATAAATAATGGAATTAAAGAAACCCAAACGATAAAGTGCATTGCAAAATCTCATCCTTTGTTTCAAGAATTTAGACTTTGGCAATTTATTCATAACCTTAAAATTTATAAAAAAGACGCCGTTCTAGATGTTGATGTGACAAAAGAATTTCTAAAAAATGAAGAAGATTTTGCATATTTATATGAAATTTTGAATGATAAAAAAGAAATAAATCAAAAACAATTCTTAGCTATTTATAAACTTAAAGAAGAGTTTTATAAATGGAACTATGTGGAGGACAAAAATTATCCTTGTAATGAAACTAGAAGCTTATTTTTAAGTAAAACTTCGAAAGTTGAAAATTTTGATAAGGCATTTTTTAATGCCAAAAACTCAGAGGATTTATGGCATATTTTTTACTCCGTAACCGACAAAATTGAAATTGAAAGTGCTATACATAAATTTGCTAAAAAACATGGTTTAAGTCAAGATTTTGAGATTGCGTTTTCTAATATTGCACCTTTTAAAAGTGATTATGGCTCTTTTTCAGCTAAAGCGATAAAAAGGCTAATACCACTTATGAGAATGGGTAAATATTGGGACATAAATAAGATAGATGCAATTACGAGTGGCAAAATAGATAATCTGTTAAATGGTGTTTTTGATGAAAATATAAGTTTGAAATTTAGAGAAAAAGCAGTTAATTTCACTCGACTGGAACATTTTAAAGGATTACCCTTATGGTTTGCTTCTTATCTAGTTTATGATAGACACTCTGAAAGTAATGATTTGAAAAAATGGAATTCCGCAAGTGATATTGGGAACTATCTTAAACATGACTTTAAACAGCATCAATTTAGAAACCCTATTGTGGAACAAGTAATAACTGAAACACTTAGAGTTATAAAAGATATTTGGCAGCAATACGGAAAAGGTGAAGAAGGCTTTTTCAATGAAATACATGTAGAATTAGGAAGAGAAATGAAAAACCCTGCTGATAAAAGGAAAAGGTTAACGGAGCAAATTTCAACAAATGAAAACACAAATATTAGGATCAGGGCGGTTTTAGAAGAGTTAAAAAATGAAGGTCTCAATGATGTGAGACCCTATTCGCCTAGTCAACAAGAGATTTTGAAAATTTATGAAGAAGGGATTTATTCGAATGAAAATAGAAAAGATGAACTAGAAACAGTTGACAAAATAAGAAAGAACAGCAGGCCCACAGCGTCAGAAATACAAAGATATAAATTATGGTTAGAGCAGGGATATTTATCACCTTACACTGGCAAAGTAATTAAACTAAGTGATTTATTTACCACTAAATATCAAATTGAGCATATTTTTCCTCAGTCTAGGTTTTTTGATGATTCGCTTACCAATAAAGTTATTTGTGAGACTGAAGTAAATGCTTTAAAAGATAATCAAACCGCAATGGAGTTTATCAATAATCACAAAGGACAAACGGTAAGCCTAGCAAGTGGCAAATCAGTTGTTATTTTACACCCAGAAAGTTATGAAGTTCATGTTAAAAACTATTTTTTAAAAAATAAAACTAAAATTAAAAACCTTTTGAGTGTTGATATACCTGAATCTTTTATAAACAGGCAACTAAATGATAGTAGATATATAAGTAAAGTAATTAAAAACTATCTTAGCAACATTGTTCGTGAAGAAAAAGACGAGAAATTGGAGGTGGAGGCGACTTCAAAAAACGTAGTGACCGTAACTGGTAGTATAACTTCGCAAATGAAACAAGACTGGGACCTAAACGAAGTTTGGAACGAGCTAATCACACCAAGGTTTGAGCGTTTAAATAACCTTACTAATACTGCTAATTTTGGACAATGGGAATATAAAAGTGGGAAAAAGGTATTTCAAACTTCTGTACCTGAAAATATTTCTAAGGGTTTTTCAAAAAAACGCATTGACCATAGACATCACGCACTTGATGCTCTGGTAATAGCATGTACTACAAGGGAGCATATTAACTATTTAAATTCACTAAATGCAGATAACAAAAATTACGGTTTAGTTTCAAAATTAAGAAGAGTTGAAGATTTTACTAAAGACGGTAAAACTAGAAAAGTCCCGAAGGAATTTCACAAGCCATGGGATACTTTTACGCAAGATTGCAGAGAGAATCTTGCACAAACTGTGGTAAGCTTTAAACAAAACACAAGAGTTATTAATAAAACTGTAAATAAATACGAAAAAATAATAGATGGCAAAAAAGTAAAAATCCCTCAGACAGTTGGTGAAAATTGGGCAATAAGAAAACCAATGCATGCAGAAACGGTTAGTGGAAAGGTTATACTTAAGCGAGTAAAAGAAAAGCAAGTTGCGATAAATTCAGTTTTAGAAAATCTTGTTTAAGGAGAAGAATCTCTCCTCTTACTTCAAGCAGTGCGGGTGGTCTCATTGATTTTAAATTCAAAGGGATAGACCTGATAGTTTTTATATTTTCAGTGACGTCTTCGCCAACACTTCCATCCCCTCTTGTTAGGGCTTGCACATATTTCCCAT
>JANOMP010000045.1:0-1859 GCA_031420365.1 Cytophagaceae bacterium | reverse complement strand
AAGTAATTCTTCTCTTTGCAAGCTTTAACACAAAGTTTCACGAAAATTTCTTTGTGTCTTTTGTGTAATAACTTTCAAAGTATATTTAAAAGGAAAGCTATACCACAAAGTTTCACAAAGGGTTCACGAAGTTTCACAAAGCTTAAAAAGTAAAATCTTTGTGTCTTTTGTGCTTCTTTGTGCCTTTTGTGTAATAGCATTTGAAGCTCTTTTACTTTCTTTGCGAGCTATACCACAAAGGTTCACAAAGGGTTCACAAAGTTTCACAAAGTTTAAGAAGTAATTCTAATTTTATGCCTTTTCATTTTCCACTTTTTCTAATTCGGTTTCTCCCAGCTTCACTACAATTCTTAGGCCTAAGCCACTTAACAACAAAATCAAACTATTTCCCTTTTTTGAAATTATATTGCCTTCCTTATCTTTAAAAAGGCCATTTTGAATTTTTATGCGGTCATTAGGTTTTAGTGTTTGCACTTTTATTGAATCATGTTCATATTCACTAAGCCATCTTTTTATTTCTTCAATTTCAATATCTCTAATAATAGCAGGTTTACCACACCAATAAATATAACGAACTACTCCAATTACTTTAAATACATCTCTTAGGTTTTTTTCTTGTAATCGAACGAAACAATACGAATTAAACAGCGGCTTAGCTACAGCCTTCTTCCTGTCAGAATAGTTTTCTTTGGTGATTCTTAAGGGGCAATAGGCCTCAATGCCTATTTCATTTAATCTATCAATTACTTTTTTTTCATTTCTGGGCTTAGTGTAAATTACATACCAATTTAAGGAAGATTTTTGTTTAATTTTTGATATGATTTTTTCCATATTATTATTTACAGAGACCAAAAAAGCGATGCTTTTATTTTAGAATTTCAATAGCCCCTGTTTTTTTATAAACTTCTCCATTTTCTAATTTAGCGTTTATTTTATATAAATACATACCTATGGGTAAAGCTTTTCCATTTTGCGTTCCATTCCAAGAATCAGATAATTGACTTAGTTCTGCTATTTGTTGTCCGTATCTGTTATAAATTTGCATAGAAAAAGAACGCACATTTTTGGTTTTTCCTGAAATTGTTAAAATGTCATTTTTATTGTCCCCGTTTGGCGTAAAAGTAGATGGCAAATAAATGCTAGTTGGAATAGGAATAGAGACACTATTTGATAAAGAAATTCTTTTTGGAGCAGTTTCTGAAGTTGCTTCCATCCTAAATTTTGCATTTATTTCAAAAGCATCTAAATTTGCATTCGTACTAAAAGTATTCTTATCAAAAGTGGAGGAAATTGATGGTGAATTGTCAGATTCTTTCAAAGCAATGATGGCGTATTGGCTTACTTTAGATTTAGAGAAAGGAGCACCTTTTGACCAATTTAGCTCCGCAGGTTTAGAATAATCTAAGTAAAGCGAATGTATTTCAGGAGATAAAATAGAAATACTATTGCATTCGTCGCTATAGCCCACTTTATAAGCTTCTGATTTTTTAACTGTTGACGTATCTTTTAGTTCTTTTACTAAAAAAGTAGAAGAATCTATTTTTAGGTAATTTTTGTTTTCTTCTTTAAAAAGTAACCATTTTTCAACTTTTAAAGGCCAGTTTTGGTCGTTTTCGAATTTTACTACATTTTTTGGGTCTGTGCTTACCCAAGTATCAGTTATAGCGGGTGGTTTAACTTGGCTTCTATCTACACATATCTTATTTGAAATACTTTTTGTGGAAAATAGGTTATATTGAAAAAATCCCGTTGTATTTTGCTCTACTTGATAACAATATCTTTTCTTGCAATCTATTGGTTTATTTACATACTGGAATGAAATACTAGGGACACTAATTCTTGTTGCAACACTATTTCCA
>JANOMP010000044.1:0-18702 GCA_031420365.1 Cytophagaceae bacterium | reverse complement strand
GAAATAAAAAACCAAATACAAATTATGATAGAACACCAGAAAAAAAGGTATTGAAAATGCGGAAATTGTCAAAAAGTATAAAATAATTGTATAGATTTACAAAACAAGAACTGCTGGAAAATAACCTTGCGGATTTTAGGTTTTACATTTACCTATAAAAACGTGGTCCCCGTGTTTAATGCCACATTGTTGTATCGTTTTACCTTTATCAAAATCTTGATCTTGATTTGCTAAATATACTTCGTTGTCTTCATCGTAATCACTACCTGTTTTAAATTCTAATCGAGACTGTTGCATCAATTTTCCAATTGTTGTTTTTTCTTCAACTTCCATTTTTTTTGACTTAAGATTGTCATTTGTACTAATGAATAATAGCATTTCCTTAAAAATTAACTTTTAAAAAATTATTAATATAAACCCTGAGTGTAACCAATTTGGCACACGAAAATAGAAGCTTATGGGTCATAGTTTTTACTATGATTTAAAACAGCTTTTGGAAGTACATAAATTTTTGATAAAGCAAATAATGTTTAAATTTATTAATTGCCTAAGCTCCCAGATTTGGAAAATTGAAGAAATTTGAATAACTTTGAACTACTACCTTTCAAAGTATTTGGCGGATTTATCGATCCGTCATCTTCCTTTCCAAAGCCGGGGCATAGCTTCGGCTTTGTTGTTTGTCAAATTTACGACAATCCAAATAGAAAACAAATTGAAATGAATAATTTTTTTTATTTTTTTTAACAAAAATGTAATATTTAAATTTTCAATTAGTTATTTTCTTTTATAAGGCCTATTATAGTTCCCGCTAGCATTTTAATTTTAAGTAGGATTGCTAAACCAAGAATTTTTGATTTGATATATAAATAGTTCTACATAATCAATTGAATTTTTTATAAAATTAGAATTTTTAAATATTAATTATTTACTTAAATTTTGTATTTTATATTTAATGTTTTACCTTTGCACTTAAGATTAGTAGTCCACAATTTTGTATTTGAATTAAGTTTCATTTTTTGAAAAAATTAGTTTTATCCCGCACCCACTTTTAATTCTAGAAATCTTAAAAATATAAAAAATGGAAACTCCTGGGGAATATATAAAAGGATTATTGGTTGAAAAGGATTGGACTCAAGATGACTTTTCTCAAATATTAGACCTTTCATTAAAGCATACGAATGAGCTTTTAAAAGACAAAAGGAATCTGACTTTTGAACAAATTAGTGACATTATATCAATATTTGAGTTAAATGATACGTCTAGAAATAAATTTATAAAATTAAATATTTCATTTAGAAGCAGCCAAATAGCAAGAAACCAAGAGGTTGAAAATAAAGCAAAACTTTTTGATTTGCTTCCAATAGGTGAAATGGTGAAAAAGGGTTGGCTTGAAAAAGAAAAAACATTTAATGGTTATTTGAAAAATATCAATAAAGTTTTAGGTATATTAACTAACTCAATTGATGATTTGAAACTTCAATTAGCAAGTCCCGAATTTATTAATTTTAGAAATATAGAAATTTCTTCCTCCGTTGCCTCAGATAATAATAGAATTGCGTGGTATTTATATGCAAAAAAACATGCCACAGGATTTAAAAACCTTCCTGTGTATGATAATAAAAAGCTTAAAATTTTATTTGAAAATATTTCTGAATACACAAATTTTACAAAAGTTGAAGAGGGTATTGCTGAGTTTTTAAAAAAGTTAAATGATTGTGGAGTAAGGTTTGTATTTTTATCTCACTTAACAAAAACGTACACTGAAGGTGCTGCTTTTGATTCTGAATATGGCCCAGTGATTGCCCTAACTGGAAGAACAAATAAAATCGATACTTTTTGGTTTAATATGGGACATGAGATTATCCATATTTTGGAAGAGCATTACAAATGTAAAGTTATGATTGATAACGAAAATTCATTGTCGAAAAGCACTACAGATCCTCATGAAATGTTAGCAAACAAACTCTCTTCAGAATCTCTTAAAGGAAATCTTATCTTAAATCATTTCAGAAAGTTTTTTAATTATATTCCAGAAAGCGAAATAATGAAATTTTCTGAACAAAATGGAATTCATCCTTCAATAATTGCAGGAAGGCTAGCTTGGGAAAAAATGCTTCCTTTTTCGGCTACTTACAAATACAAAGAAACGATAAAAGATAAAATACCTAAAAAGTATCTTTTAGAAGGTTGATTTTTTTTAAACAAGATTTTAAGAATTAACTGAAAACGTTGACTTTAAAAAGCTCATTACAACACTCGGATGAAAGCTACCTAGAGTAAGGATTGCTGAGGGAATAAGATAAATCTAAAGATTTTTTTACAAATCCCCCCACGCTAAGTAAGCAGATAAAAAATTGCAATTAATTTGTTAAAATAAATTTTTTTCATACCTTTGCAAGCTTTTTAAGGGGCAATATTATAAACTTCTTAAATTTAAGCTAAACTTTCTATCCGATACACTTCTGTTTTTCGCGGGACAGATGAAAAGGGGTAGAAAATTTTTCTTCACTGCGATTTTTTGATATGCCTCTAATCCTCAATAGATTATGCAGCAAGTAATTTAAATTTTTTTGAACATTTTAAACAATTTAAAACCTTGAAATTGACAGAAACCGGAAGGAAGTCCTTTGCAAGCGTTCAGCCCGTTTTAGAATATCCAGATTTCTTGGATATCCAATTGCAGTCGTTTACTGAATTTTTCCAGATTGATACTCCAGCCGAAAGCCGTAGAGCTGAAGGTTTGTATCAAACATTCATGGATAATTTTCCGATTGCAGACTCTCGGGAGAACTACGTTCTAGAGTTCGTTGATTATACAATCGACCAACCTAAATACTCTGTAGATGAGTGTATCGACAGAGGTTTAACCTACTCAGTTCCTTTAAAAGCAAAGCTTAGATTGCTTTGTAACGACTCAGATAATGAGGAATTTGAAACCATAGAGCAAGAAGTATTCTTGGGAAATATTCCCTATATGACAGGCCGTGGTTCATTCGTTATTAATGGAGCGGAGCGTGTTATAGTATCACAACTTCACCGTTCCCCAGGCGTGTTTTTCTCTATGAGCAAGCACACCAACGGTACCAAACTGTACTCTGCTAGGGTAATACCTATGAAGGGTTCATGGATCGAATTCTCTACAGACGTAAACAACGTTATGTATGCGTATATCGACCGTAAAAAGAAATTCCCAGTTACTACCTTACTTCGTTCCATCGGATATGGAACAGATAAAGACATTTTGGATTTATTTGGACTTTCTGAAGAAGTAACAGCCAACAAAGAAAACTTGAAAGGAGTGGTAGGCCGTAGATTGGCAGCAAGGGTATTAAAAACTTGGACAGAAGATTTCGTGGATGAAGACACAGGTGAGGTGGTTTCAATAGACAGAAACGAAATTATTCTAGAAAGAGATTCAGTTATTTCTGAAAATGATTTAGCATTAATTTTAGATACAGAACAAAAATCAATTATCCTTCACAAGGAAGACGCCAACGTTTCTGAATTTAATATTATTTATAATACTTTACAAAAAGATAGCTCAAACTCTGAAAAAGAGGCTGTTGAGCAAATCTATCGTCAGTTAAGAAATACCGAAGCACCGGATGAGGCTACAGCTCGTGAAATCATTCAAGGATTGTTTTTCTCAGAAAAAAGGTATGACCTTGGCGAAGTAGGTAGATACAGAGTAAACACTAAACTTAATCTTACTACTAGTTTAGAAACAAGAGTATTAACAAAAGAAGACATTATTTGTATTGTTAAATATTTGATTGGACTTATTAATTCCAAGGCGGTTGTTGATGATATTGACCACCTTTCAAACAGACGTGTTCGTACAGTAGGCGAGCAGCTTTCAGGGCAGTTTGGTGTAGGCTTAGCCCGTATGGCAAGAACCATCAAAGAAAGAATGAACGTTAGAGATAATGAAGACTTTAAGCCTGTTGATTTAATTAACGCTCGTACATTATCTTCAGTAATAAACTCCTTTTTTGGAACAAACCAGCTTTCTCAGTTTATGGATCAAACCAATCCATTGGCTGAAATCACTCACAAACGTCGTCTTTCAGCTTTAGGACCAGGTGGCCTCTCTCGTGAAAGAGCTGGTTTTGAGGTTCGTGACGTGCACTACACCCACTATGGGCGTTTGTGTACAATAGAAACTCCAGAGGGTCCAAACATCGGTTTGATTTCTTCTCTGTGTACCTACGCTAAAATCAACTCTATGGGCTTTATCGAAACGCCATACATGAAGTTGGAAGGTGGTAAAATAACTGGAAATATTGAATATTTAACCGCTGAAGAAGAAGATGGAAAAAATATTGCTATGGCTACGGCCAACATCACTGATGATGGCAATTTCAGTGTAGATTCATTGAAATGTAGATTTGAAGGAGATTTCCCTTTAAAAAGACCAGAAGAAATCGAATTTATGGATATTGCTCCAAATCAGATTGTATCTATTGCCGCTTCATTGATTCCATTTCTTGAGCATGATGATGCTAACCGTGCCTTGATGGGCTCAAACATGCAACGTCAAGCTGTGCCTTTGCTTCGTCCGGAAGCTCCAATTGTTGGTACAGGTTTAGAAGGTAGATTAGCTAGAGATTCTCGTACACTTATTGTAGCCGATGGTGAAGGTACTGTAGAATATGTAGATGCTATTAAGATTATTGTTAATTACGAATGGTCTGAAAATCAGAAATTAGTAAATTTTGATACAAATACTAAAATTTACAACCTAATTAAATTCAGAAGAACCAACCAAGATACTTGTATAAATCTTCGTCCAATTGTTTTGAAAGGACAAAGTGTTAAAAAAGGACAAATTTTGGTAGAAGGATATGCTACTCAAGGTGGAGAATTAGCCTTAGGACGTAATCTTCAAGTAGCTTTCATGCCTTGGCAAGGATATAACTTTGAAGATGCGATTGTAATTTCTGAGCGAGTGGTTAGAGACGATATTTTTACTTCTATCCATATTGAAGAATTTGATTTGGAAGTGAGAGATACCAAAAGAGGAGAAGAGGAATTAACTGCTGAAATACCAAACGTGTCCGAAGAAGCGGTTAAAAATTTGGACGAAAATGGTATAGTTCGTACTGGAACACACATTAAAGAAGGGGATATCTTGATTGGAAAAATTACTCCAAAAGGAGAATCAGATCCAACTCCAGAAGAGAAACTTTTAAGAGCCATTTTTGGAGACAAAGCGGGTGATGTAAAAGATGCATCTAAAAAAGCCTCGCCTTCATTAAGAGGAGTAATTATCGATACTAAATTGTTTTCTCGCCCAACCAAAGAGGAAAGAGTTAAGCATAAAGAAGAATTGAAAGTGTTGTCTAAAAGTCACAGCCGTTCTTTAATGGAGCTTAAGACGCTAATGATTGACAAAATGGTTGTTTTGTTAGAAGGAGAAACTTGCAATGGTGTAAAGCATAAATTTGGAGAAGAATTAATTTCGTCTGGTGTTAAATTTAATAAATCTAACATCGCCAATAATTTGTTTCCAGACAAAAACCCTTTTGTAGATGAAAGCTCATATAATGTACCTGAAGAAGCAAATCTTTTAGGAGATATTATTTTGGAAGGATGGACTAACGACGAAGATAAAAACGGATTATTGGTAAGTTTGGTTAAAAACTATCTAACTAGAAGGTCTGAAGTAATCGGTATTTATAAAAGAGAGAAATTTGTTTTAGAAGTTGGAGACGAATTGCCTGCAGGTATTGTGAAATTAGCCAAAGTGTACATCGCTAAAAAACGCAAGTTAAAAGTGGGTGACAAGATGGCAGGTCGTCACGGTAACAAAGGTGTTGTGGCTCGAATAGTTCGTGATGAAGATATGCCGTTCTTGGAAGATGGATCTACTATGGACATAGTGCTTAACCCACTTGGCGTTCCTTCACGTATGAACATAGGGCAGTTATATGAGGTAGTTTTAGGATGGGCTGGAAGAAAGTTGGGTCGTAAATATGCAACTCCAATTTTTGATGGTGCCACTGCAGACGAAGTTTCTGATGAACTAAAAGAAGCAGGCTTAGCAGAATACGGACGTACTCAGTTGTATAATGGTCTTAGCGGTGAGCCTTTTGACCAAAAAGTTACGGTGGGTATTATGTATATGCTTAAACTTGGCCACTTAGTAGATGATAAAATGCATGCTCGTTCTATCGGACCATACTCTCTTATTACGCAACAACCTTTGGGTGGAAAAGCTCAGTTTGGTGGCCAACGTTTTGGAGAAATGGAGGTTTGGGCTCTTGAGGCTTTTGGTGCTTCTCATGTACTACGCGAAATTTTGACGTTAAAATCAGATGACGTGTTGGGAAGAGCTAAAGCGTATGAGGCAATTGTAAAAGGGGAGAACTTGCCTAAATCAAGCATACCTGAATCTTTCAACGTATTGGTGCATGAATTAAGAGGTCTTGCATTAGAAATCACTCTTGTTTAAGTAATTTATCATTTTCATATAAAAAATTTAGAAAATGTCATTAAAGAAAAATAAAAAGCTAAATAGCGATTTTGATAGCATAACCATCAGTTTGGCGTCTCCAGAGTCTATTTTGGAAGGTTCATATGGTGAAGTTACGCAACCAGAAACTATCAATTACAGAACATATAAGCCTGAAATGGGCGGCTTGTTTTGTGAACGTATTTTTGGGCCAGTTAAAGACTGGGAATGCCATTGCGGTAAATACAAGAGGATTCGTTACAAAGGAATTATTTGTGACCGTTGTGGTGTTGAAGTAACTGAAAAGAAAGTTCGTCGTGAAAGAATGGGACACATCGAATTGGTGGTTCCTGTTGCTCACATTTGGTATTTTAGAAGTTTACCAAACAAAATTGGGTATCTTCTAGGCCAATCTTCTAAAAAACTAGATCAAATTATTTACTATGAACGGTATGTAGTAGTTCAGCCTGGAATTAAGGCGGAAGATAGCATTTCTCAATTGGACTTTTTGACGGAAGAAGAGTACTTGGATATTTTGGATAAATTGCCAAGAGAAAATCAAATGCTTCCTGACGAGGATCCTAATAAGTTTATAGCAAAAATGGGAGCCGAGGCTCTTTATATGTTGCTTTCTAGAATTAAATTAGACGAATTATCCTATGAATTGCGTCACCAGGCAGCAACAGATACTTCTCAGCAACGTAAAGCAGAAGCTTTAAAAAGACTGAAAGTAGTGGAATCGTTCAGAGACTCAAGAACCAGAATTGAAAACAGACCAGAATGGATGGTGATACGTATGGTTCCAGTAATTCCACCAGAGTTACGTCCATTAGTTCCATTAGACGGAGGTCGTTTTGCCACTTCTGATTTAAATGATTTATACAGAAGGGTAATAATAAGAAACAACCGTCTAAAAAGATTGTTGGAAATAAAAGCTCCAGAGGTAATTTTACGTAATGAAAAACGTATGCTTCAAGAAGCTGTTGACTCTCTTTTTGACAATTCAAGAAAAGTTAATGCTGTAAGATCGGACGGTAACCGTGCATTGAAATCTCTTTCTGATATGTTGAAAGGAAAGCAAGGTCGTTTCCGTCAAAACTTATTAGGTAAAAGAGTTGATTATTCTGGTCGTTCTGTAATTGTCGTAGGACCAGAGCTTAAATTACACGAATGCGGTCTTCCAAAAGATATGGCAGCAGAGTTATTTAAGCCTTTTGTAATCAGAAAGCTAATTGAAAGAGGAATAGTAAAAACAGTAAAATCTGCTAAGAAAATAGTAGATCGTAAGGATGCAGTTATTTGGGATATCCTGGAAAATGTTTTAAAAGGACACCCTGTAATGTTAAACCGTGCACCAACGCTTCACCGATTAGGTATTCAAGCATTCCAGCCGAAATTAGTAGAAGGAAAAGCTATTCAATTGCACCCATTAGTTTGTACTGCATTTAATGCTGACTTTGATGGTGACCAGATGGCGGTACACGTACCATTAGGCCAAGAAGCAGTTATGGAAGCTTCTGTATTGATGCTTTCTTCTCATAATATTCTTAATCCTGCTAACGGAGCTCCTATTACTGTGCCTTCGCAAGACATGGTTTTGGGTTTGTATTATGTAACTAAAGGAAAGAAATCTACTCCAGAAGAAATTATTGCCGGAGAGGGCAAAATCTTCTATTCTTCCGAAGAGGTTATTATTGCTTTAAATGAGGGTCAAATTTCTAAACACGCTAACATTAAAGTAAAAACTAAAATCAAAGATGAAAGCGGAGTTTTAGTTGAAAAAATTATAGATACAGTGGCTGGTAGAGTATTGTTTAACCAGTGCGTACCTGAAAAAGTAGGATACATAAATGAGCTTTTAACGAAGAAAAAACTACAAGGTATTATTGGCAGAGTTTTCAAAGAAGTAAGTTTTGCTCGTACCGCTCAATTCTTAGATGAAATTAAAGAACTTGGTTTCCAATCAGCATTCAAAGGTGGACTTTCAATTGGTTTGGGAGATATCATGATTCCAGAGGAAAAGCAATCTTTGATAGCTAATGCAAGAACTGAAGTGGATGAAGTTCAAAATAATTACATGTTTGGTATTATTACAGAACGTGAGCGTTATAACCAAATCATCGATATTTGGACTCGTGTTAACACACGTTTGAGAGAAACATTATTGGCTCAACTAGAGAATGACCGTCAAGGATTTAATCCTGTATATATGATGATGCACTCTGGTGCTCGTGGATCTCAAGAGCAAATCCGCCAGCTTGGAGGAATGAGAGGTTTAATGGCAAAACCGCAGAAAAACATTGCAGGGTCTGTTGGAGAAATCATTGAAAACCCGATACTTTCTAACTTTAAGGAAGGTTTGGACGTATTAGAATACTTTATTTCTACTCACGGTGCTCGAAAAGGTTTGGCCGATACAGCATTAAAAACTGCCGATGCAGGTTATTTGACACGTCGTCTACATGACGTAGCTCAAGATGTAGTGGTAAATGATGTTGATTGTGGTACTTTAAGAGGTATAAATGTTTCTGCATTAAAAGAAAACGATGATATTATTGAGCCACTTTCTGAAAGAATTTTAGGAAGAACTTCCGTTTATGATATTATTGATCCACTTACCAAAAAGTTAATTTTGGAAGCAGGAGAGGAAATTACAGAGGAAATTGCAGAGATAATTGATGAAACGGCTATTGAAACAATTGAAATTCGTTCTGCTTTAACTTGTGAGACTAGAGTTGGTATTTGTGCAAAATGTTATGGAAGAAACCTAGCATCTGGAAGAATGGTAGATGCTGGCGAAGCTGTAGGTGTAATTGCTTCTCAGTCTATTGGTGAACCGGGCACGCAGCTTACTCTTCGTACGTTCCACACGGGTGGTACCGCAATGAACATTTCTGTAGAAGCAAACTTGAAGGCAAAGTTTACGGGAAAAGTTGACTTTGACGATATCAGAACAGTTGACTCTGTTGATAAAGAAGGAAATCCTATTACACTGGTTATTGGTCGTCGTGGTGAGCTTCGTATTATAGACGTGGCAAGTAAGCAAATCTTAATTTCTAGTATTGTTCCTTACGGTTCTACATTGGAAGTAAAAGATGGTCAAAACATAGCTAAAGGAGATGCAATATGTCACTGGGATCAATTCAACGCAGTTATTCTTTCAGAATTTGATGGTATTGTAGAATATGATTCGATAGAAGAAGGAATCACTTTCCGTGAAGAAGCTGATGAGCAAACAGGTTTCCGAGATAAAGTTATTACCGATTCCAAGGATAGAGCCAAAAACCCTTCAATCTTAGTTAAAACAGGCGAAGAAGAACCCAAAGAATATAACTTACCAGTTAATGCTCGTTTGATGGTAGAAGAAGGGCAGAAAATTAAGTCTGGTCAAATTTTAGCAAAAATACCAAGAGCTGTAAATATGAACCGTGATATTACAGGTGGTCTTCCAAGGGTAACGGAGCTTTTCGAAGCACGTAATCCTTCTAACCCAGCTGTGGTTTCTGAAATTGATGGTGTAGTATCTTATGGAACTATTAAACGTGGTAACAGAGAAATATTTGTTGAGGCAAAAGATGGTACAAAAATTAAGTATATGGTATCTTTGTCGAAAATGATTTTGGTACAAGAAGGAGACTTTATACGTGCCGGAGAGCCCCTTTCTGACGGTGCTATTACTCCTGCAGATATATTAAGAATTAAAGGACCAACTGCTGTTCAAGAGTATTTGGTTAATGAAACTCAAGCGGTATATCGTCAACAGGGTGTAAAGATTTCTGATAAGCATATTGAGGTAATTGTTCGTCAAATGATGCAAAAAGTGGATGTTATTGAAGCTGGAGATACTTTATTCTTAGAAATGCAAGCGATTGATAAATGGATTTTTAGAGCAGAAAATGATAGAATTATCGACAAGAAAGTGGTAGTTGATGGAGGTGCTTCAGATACTTTTAAGCCTGGTCAGATTGTAACTACTCGTGAATTTAGAGACGAAAATGGTAGACTTAAAAGAGAAGACAAGAAGCAAGTAACCGTAAGAGATGCCAAGCCTGCTGTTTCTCAAGTAATACTTCAAGGTATAACTACCGCTTCATTGGGTACAGAATCATTCATATCTGCAGCTTCGTTTCAAGAAACTACCAAAGTACTTTCTGAGGCGGCGGTAAAAGGAAAACGTGATGATTTGGCTGGATTGAAAGAAAACGTGATTGTAGGTCACTTAATTCCAGCAGGAACAGGACGTAGAATTTACCAATCAATTCAAGTTAACTCGGTGGATGAAATTGAAGCAGCGAATGCAAGAAGAGTAGCTGAACCTCGTAAAAGAGAATATGTAGATTAATTTGTTCTCAAAACAATATAAAAAAGACTTTCAGGATTTTCTGAAGGTCTTTTTTTTGGGAAATAAATTTTTGATGTACTTTGTGGCAAAAAAACAGAATAGTAAACCACAAAGGGCACAAAGGAAAATCACTAGGTTCACTAAGCTATGGGTATAAAAGTATCCTATGATGCTGGCTGTAGCCATTTTCGGGTCTGACCTACGGTCTGACAAAAAAGTACTAAAAAGTTTTTATAAAGTATCGCCTTGTGAACTTTGTGTAAACCCTTGTGTACTTTGTGGCAAAAAAAACAGAATAGTAAACCACAAAGCTATGGGTATAAAAAAAGTTGTTTAGAGCAAACCAAAGAAGGGTAACAGACACACAAAAAATTCTCTTTAGGTTAAATAAACTTTTTGCCTAGTCCCCAATAATATCCACTGGGCCTGTATTATGTTGCCATTTGCTATTTATCTTACTGGCACAAAAAAATCATTGCTTAAAATATTTTGAATTTTTGGATCTTCTAAAGTTGCTTAATATTACCATCCAATTGAGAATCAAAGCAGGAAAAAAATAGTTCGGCAATTAGAGATATTCAGAAAACATTACACCAGTCTATTTTTTAAATTTTCAAAGGCTCCATTCAAGCTATTATTTTCATATAAAATTTCATATGTAAAATCTAAAATAGGCATTTCTACATGTACAGTTGTATTGATTTCATGAATGCACTTTGTAGCATAATACCCTTCAGCAATCATTTTCATTTCTATTTGAGCAGTTTTCACGGAGTAGCCCCTACCCAACATATTACCAAAAGAACGGTTTCTGCTAAACTGAGAATATGCAGTGACAAGCAAATCGCCCAAATAAGCGGAAGAATTAATACATCTTTTTTGAGGGGCAATTTTATCCACAAAACGCTCAATTTCCAGCATGGCATTAGAAACCAAAACTGCTTGAAAGTTGTCACCTGCACCAAGGCCGTGGGTAATGCCAGATGCCAGAGCGACAATATTTTTCATAACAGCGGTATATTCTACTCCTTGTAAATCTGCAATAAATGAAGTCTTTACAAACCTACATGCTAACAAATTGGCAAATTCTTCTGCTAAAGCTATATTTTCTGATGCTATGGTCAAATATGATTGTTTTTCTAATGCAATTTCTTCTGCATGACACGGTCCAGCTATTGCGGCTATATTATTATTTGAAACTTTAAGTGTATTATGTAACCATTCCGTCACTAATTGATTTGAAGATGGAATCATTCCTTTAATACCTGAAACGAACTTTTTCTTTTCAAAAATTGAGAGCGGTAAATCCTTAAATACATTTTCAATAAACGCAGCAGGAACAGCTAGTATAACCCAATCTGTATTTTTTAAAGCTTCTTTTATATTATGATATGGCTTTATTTTAGAAGGATGCAAAAAAATGCTACTTAAATATTGCGGGTTATGATGATGCTTTTTGATATGTTCTATGGCTTGTTCGTCTCTCAGCCACCATTTAATTTTATTATTTTTCTCAGAGAGTATTTTTACTAAAGCTGTAGCCCAACTGCCCCCACCTATTATTGTAATATTCATATTTTCGCATCATTCATAAGCAAAACTATTGATTTTAGTTTTAAAAGCAACAATGCTTTATATAAAAAAAAGTGGAAAATTATGCCACTCTCTTTAAACTTACCCCTAAACCCTAAAAAATTATTTTTGCACTTCTGTCTTTTTCTTCATAATTTTATCTCCATCTATTAATTTTTTTGAAACTTCTAAAAACGGCCCTGAAATTATTTCTTCCCCAGGTTTTAGTCCACTTACAATTTCAATTGTACCAGCTACGGTATCTGTAATTCCAGTCTTAACTTCTCGTTTTTTCGCTATTCCTTTTTCATTTACAAAAACTATTTCTTTTGGCTTTTCTTTTTTACCTACATCATTCATTTTCACAAAACCTATACTTTCCTCGCTAGGTGTATCTTCTTTTTTATTTGTTACTTTTTCACTGCCTTTAATTCGAGTAGTAACTGCAGAAATAGGCACTGCAATTATATTTTCTTTTGTATCGGTGACTATTTCAACAGTAGCTGTCATTCCTGGTTTAAATGGATATCTTGATCCTGTTTTGATTCCTATTAAATCTTTATAAGAAGAAGGAAGAATCTTGATTCTAACCTCAAACTCTGTAACAGACTCTGTAGAATTGCTAGATGCTGCCCCTAATGCCCCACCAGCCCCGTTGGCAGTATTTGCAATTTGAGTGACAATACCCTTAAACTTCTTTCCTGATGCAGAATAGGAATCCACATCTACAAGAACAGTGTCATTTTTTGCTACTCTAATTATATCGTTTTCGTTGACGTTTACCCGTACTTCCATATTATTAAGATTGGCAATTCTCATTAATTCTGTACCTGCCATTTGAGAAGTACCCACTACTCGTTCGCCTAATTCAATAGCTAGTTTTGAAACAATTCCTGTCATTGGAGCATAAATATTGGTTTTTCGTAAATTTTCGACCGCATCTTTAAGAGCAGCATCCGCACTTTTGATGCCAAATTCGGAGGCTCTAAAACTAGCTTTAGTAGCTTCTAAATCTTGCCTAGCAATTTTCATGTTTGCCTCGGAAGTTTCAAAATCCGACTGAGAAATAACTTTTTCTTCTAGCAGTTTTTTCTGTCTATTATAATCCATTTGCGATCGAAGCAATTGTGATTCGGCTCTTGCAATCGAAGATTTAGATTGCTCAGAGGAGGCTTTCGACTGATCAACTCCTGCCCTAAATCTATCCACTACCGAAGTGTAGTTTTCAGGTTGTATTTTTAAAAGAAGCTTCCCTTTTTGCACAGAATCCCCCTCTTTTACATAAAGAGCTATTATTTCGCCTGGTACGTCTGGAGTTATTTTTACTTCCACTTCTGGTTGAATCTTTCCTGAAGCAGAAACAGTTTCAACTAGATTTGATTTAGTAACAATGACAAATTCTACTTCGATTGGTTTCACTGCCATTATCCACCCCATTTTTTTCCCCACTAAGAAAAAAGCTAATGCGATTAAAACAACACCTAAAAGTATCCACCAGATTTTATTTGATTTCTTTTTCATTATCTTTTCTAAATTTTAAAATTCTAAGGGCTTATTTTGATAAAAGTCTAATATTTTAATTCGGAATATGTAGTCATATTTTGCTACTACTAAATTAGATTTTGCTCTATCTAGATTGGTTTTTGCTAAATTGTAGTCTACAAAATTTCCAGCACCAGCACTATACCGACTTTCGGTAGCTTTAAACGACTTTTCTAATGCGGAAGTTTGCACAAGTGTAGCAGAATATCGTTTCTGAGCATTTAGCATAGTAATATAGGCTTGGTCTATAGTTTGTCTAATCTGTAACTTAACACTTTGGTTTTGAAGATCTATTTGCTTTTTTTGGATACTATTGGCTTGGGTTTGGTATCTTTGATTATACCCATTAAATATCGGAATTCTCATCAAAATCCCCATATTAATATTTTGATTGTTTCCTATCTGACTAAAATAAGGAATATTTTCTCTATTAAAGTTTTGTTGGGGAAAATTTATAACGAATGGGATGGTTTGGCCTTGAAAATCAGCAGAAACTGGAATTTGATTAGAAGTACTGCCTGCATCGAGCAACCTTTTTGCAACACTAGAATATGCAGTTCCCCAGGAAGTATTTACTGAAATGGTTGGTTTTCCTAAAGCTTTAGCTATCGCTATATTTCTATCAGCAGCCTTTAGTCTTATTTCCCCAGCTTTTATTTCTGGCAAATAACCAGTTGCAGTTTGGTATATTTCATTCGCCCTTTCGGTATAATTAATCATGTTAGGATTGGGAACTTCAATTCTAATTACCTTAATATTAGTTTCAAAAGGGGCATTCATCGCTTGTTTTAAAGTTAGAATTGCCGATTCATAGCTATTTTCTGCATTAATAACGCTCAATTCATCATTGGCAATTTGAGCTTCTAAATCAAAAAGATTGGTTTCTGCGATAGCTCCAGCTTTTACTAGTTTTTGTGTTCTTTCCAATTGCAAATGGGAAACTTCCAGTTGTTTTCTGGCTATTTCAATTAAATCTTCAGAAGATAAAACATTTAAATATGCTACGGCCACCTGCAAAGCAACATTATTTTTTTGAGCCTCCACATCCATTTTGGCTGCATTTAGACTCAACTCATTACGAGATATGGTATTTTGAACTTGATTGCCATTATATATTATTAGATTTGCCGCAACACCCACGTTATTTGTTCCAATGGCTTTTGTTACTATTGAATTAGAGAAAGGATCTACGTTTCTACCGGCATTTCCATTTAAACCAAATTGTCCGTTTACGATTGGATATTTAAGATACTTTGACTGTTCTAATACCACTTGACTACTGGAAACCGACATTTGGGTTTGCTTTAAACTTACATTATTTACTAAAGCGAATTCGACACAAGCCTTCAAGGAAAACGGCTCCCCCGATATTTCCGAACCACTCACTTGTGTTTGGGAAAAAGAAAGGAAACTATAGAAATTTAAAATGCAAAATATAAAAACTCTCATAGTAAAATAAGATGAATTGAGTGCAATGTTAATCATGATATATGAATTGATGCCATAGTTTTTATTTGAACGGCATATTTTAATGGAGATAGGGTTTCAATGGGTTCAAGCCAATTTCCCAATTTGGTGTGGAGTGTGTCCAAACTTTGTTTTAAAACTCTTAATAAAATGAGAGACGCTCTCATAACCTATTGATTCAGCGACTTCTTCTACATTTCCCATTTTATTTTTTAGAAGAAAGGCTGCATGTTCCAATTTTTTATTTTTTATCCATAATCCTGGAGAAACACCAAAACAAATCAAAAACTCTCTTTTAAAAGCAGATAAACTCCTTCCAGATAAACGAGCTAGCTCGTTTAAATTTAATGGTTTCAAATAAAAAGTATTAACCACATCAGTGATGTCAGCTTTCTGGCCTATATAAATGGAGAAAAGCATATCATTAAGCAGGGAGTTTTTGTCAAATTCTAATAAGTGTAATAATAATTCTTGGACCTTAAGTTTTAGAAATTGATTCAAATATTTAGTTTTAGTTTTGAAATAAGGAAGAATAGATTCTACATATTTCCCGAAGGCCTCATTAGATTTTAATGTCAATAAAAGTGTTTTATTTTCCTTTGTAAAGGTATGATTTTCAAACAAAGCCAAATTTTGACCTACAAACTCCTTTAATAATTTATCGTCGAAAAAAAAAACCAAACTTTTATATGCCTCATTTATTGACTCTGACATTAAGTAATAGCCACGTTTAATAAAAAGGACATCTCCTTTTTGGACTCTTACTTCGGCATTGGAGCTGCTAAAAATTTTATCGCCTTCCAAAACATAAATGACAGCATTCTCTTCAAAAAAAACATCATTTTTGCTTGGATAAATGTCGCTTCGATAAGCTACAAAAGTAGTATCTTGAATTTTTAACGATTCAAATTGATGAGCTTGAATTTCGGAAGGGATTCGAAGCATTGTTTTTAATAAATTTTTTCATTTAATTCCCCAACTTTCCTTCTTTCTCTTTTTTAACACCGGGTTGTAAAAGCTCAAAATTTTCTTCGTCTTTAGCTTTTTTTACC
This sequence comes from Cytophagaceae bacterium, assembly GCA_031420365.1. GTDB lineage: Bacteria > Bacteroidota > Bacteroidia > Cytophagales > Spirosomataceae > Leadbetterella. The sequence goes on along the minus strand of JANOMP010000044.1, from coordinate 2,273 downwards.
ATCACTTTTACATCATTTAAGAGTTTTTTCGCGTCGTAAACTATTCCATCTTTGACAGTATATTTTACTCCACCTACTCTTACTACGTCATTGTTTTCCGTAACTTTTATGGCTCCAGTACCATATAGTGTTTTAATGTTGGCCAAAGGATTTTCTTCCGTAATTACAAAATCTGCTAATTTTCCAATCTCTACTGAGCCTATTTCTTTTTCCATTCCTAATGCCTCCGCTCCTTTAATAGTAGCTGCTCGAATGACCTCTAATGGATGAAAACCTGCCTCTCGCAATAATTCCAACTCTCTAATATAAGCAAATCCATATAATTGATAAATAAATCCAGAATCGGATCCTGCGGTTACCCTTCCTCCTTTATTTTTATATTCATTCACAAAACGCATCCAAATTGTGTAATTTTCTTTCCATTGTACCTCTTGCTCGGTTCCCCAATTTAGCCAATACGAACCATGACTTATTCTACTTGGTCCGTAAAAACGCCAAAGTGAAGGTAAAGTATACTCTTCGTGCCATTCTGCTCTTCGTGTCATCATGAGGTCTCGATTGGCTTCATAGATATTGAAAGTAGGATCTAGCGTAAAATCTAATTTTAACAACTCGTCCATGACTTTATACCATTTTTCTGAACCTGGCTCTGCAGCTTGTTTCCAAAGCTTTCCAGCTTCCTCAAATCGGTGCTGCTCATTATTATAATTATAATCAGCTGGGTAATTCTGAAGCGTTCTTTCATCAAAAAGGGCTTCAGGAAGCCCGTACCAATGCTCCATAGTTGTTAGGCCGGCTTTCGCAGTTGCAAGAACATTCATTCTTGCCACTTCTAACTGGGCATGGTGACAAGCGGATCTTAATCCTAATTTTTTATTTTCTTCTAATGCCGCTTTGAAAACTTCGGGTTCCGCTCCAAAAAACTTAATTCCATCTGCACCTTTTTTTACATTTTCTCTTACCCAAACTCTAGCTTGCTCAGGAGTAGATATGGGCGTATCAGAACCCATTCCAAATGCAGTATAAGCTAAAATTCTTGGAGCTGTTATTTCATTTTTTAGGCTCTTTTGTTTATGCTCTAAAGTCCAATTTAGACCATTGCCTGCCGACGGATCCCTAATGGTAGTTATGCCATGAGCCAGCCAAAGTTTAAACACATATTCTGAAGGAGTTCCCTGTGAGCTGCCACCAATGTGGCCATGCATATCAATAAAGCCAGGCATTAAATACATACCTGTGCAATTTAACTCTTTTTCACCGCTCCCAATCTTTGGCCTTTTTTTTGGGTCAATTGGCACTCCAGGGTAACCTACTTGTGTTATTTCTTTAATTCTATTATTTTCAACAACAATATCTACTGGCCCCATAGGAGGTGCTCCTGTGCTATTTACTAAAGTTACGCCTCTTATTATAAGTTTTGAATAAGGGCCATCTCCTTCCGCTCTAGGAGGTGCATTTTTTACTTGACCAAAAGCAAGATTTGATACTATAGTAAAAACAAAAAGTAGATTTCTCATATTGGTTGAGGATGATTTTATAATTGTGTGACAATTTAACAAAAATTCAGAAACCCAAGCTTTATGTTATTAAAATGTTTTGTTTGGATGATTTTAATTTTATTGTGGTGTTCAAGGCAAAAAATAAGAGAAGTAGCTGTAAAATGTTGATTCATAGCCATATAAATGATTTAAAAGGAAGTTGATTTGCCTTTTTAAATTGTAAAAAAGAAAGAAAAAAAATTGGTTTTAAGTGAAAACTTAATTCCAAAGATTATTTTTCAAGCAAAGTGTGTCCATAATAATAGCACAAACAAAAAAAGAAAAGAAAAACAAATAACCAATCGTTAAGAAACGTTTTCAGGGTTTTAAAAATATTTTGCATAAATTCTAGTTTTATCTTGCAAAATTAAAAATGCAAGATTAACTGAAGATAAAATGAATGTTATGCTAAAGTTAAAAAGTAAAATTATCAACTATGCTTTATGCATTTAAATAATTTAATATAAGTGCCTTAAGTGTAGAAAAAAGGGATTATTTTAATAACAGTACAAATAGTTAATGTAAGCCCCCACACCTAGTGAAACCTGAAATTGTCATATTCTAAAGAATGAAATATGGAGGTTTTTTTTATAAATACCTTAAATCCGCAGGCAGTATATAAAAAGGAATCGAAAAAGCTTGAAAATCAATGACTTAAAATCTTTTTTCTTCCCCAAAAAATCACTATATTTAGTGAAATACCTTACGAGATGAAAATTACAACAAGTTTAGAAA
>JANOMP010000043.1:0-7804 GCA_031420365.1 Cytophagaceae bacterium | reverse complement strand
TTTAAAAAAATTATTATTAAACCTGAAAGACGATTACAGGCGCCTGATTGATTTGTCCTATTTCCAGGGATTTACTCATGAAGAAATAGCAACGGGATTAAATATTCCGCTGGGAACTGTGAAAACAAGAATACGAACAGCATTAATACAATTAAAAACAATGATTTGATTTGAATATTCAGGAATACATATCTAGCGGCATAGTTGAAAGCTATGTAATGGGTCTTGCCACAGAACAGGAAAGGGCTGAGTTTGAAAAAAACTGCAGCATTTATTCTGAACTAGCTGAGGCGAGAGAAGCATTTGAATTGTCATTAGAAAAAGCGGCATTTGAAAATGCTATTGCTCCTATTACTGATATGAAGGAAAAAATATTAGCCAAAATTCTGCAGGAAGAAAATAGCGCAAAGATTATCTCAATAAATAAACCCTTTTTACCAACTAAGAAAATGAACTGGATGAAATATGCGGTTGCTGCATGTTTAATTTTATTAGCTGGCAGTGCTTACTGGAATTACTCTCTGATTAAAGTAAATAATGAACTTAAAAGCGAAAAAGAAAATTTCGTAACCCGTATTGCTGATTTTGAAAAAGAGTTGAAGAAATTATCTTTTATCAATAATACCATTAATGGCTATGACCCAAAAGAGTATTTTCAAATAGTTTTGGATAAATATGCCCAAACAAGTTCGCCGCAGCAACTTGATACTTTTTTCAAATCAGTAGATTTGGTTGGGAATAGCCGAAAGATAAAAGACGATGCTTTTTTTCGGCAACAATCTTTTTGTTTTCAGAAAGACGGTGCAAATTATAAAAATAAATATGCCTTTGGGTTTTACTTTACTTTTGAAGAAAAAATCAGTTTTGAAAAAGTAAAATCAGTAACGCTTGGTGCAGATAATTCTGTTTTTTCGATTGAAATTGATGAGTTAAAAGGAGATGAAATCTCTATTTTTGATGAAATTGAAATAGAAAATTCAAAAAAAGATTCTTCAAAATCTTTAAAAATAGTTCTACTTTCAGATACATATATACCAGATTATAAATATTTTAAACAAAATATTGACTTCATTTTGGGTGGTTCGGTTGTTCCTTTTCAATACAATACTTCCAGCATTACTGATAAAGACCATTTCAATATCAAAAGAAGCAAAGAAAAATATCAATTACTAGAAAGAGGTACAGTAATTTACCCAAAAAATACCTCAGAAGTTATCAAATTACTCAATCAAACAGCCTTTAAAAATATTGGCTATAATCATTTCAGAATCCTTGAAAATAACTAAAAATATGGCAACTATCTATTTACTTTCACCCAAAACAAACCTGCATGTTGGTAAAGGCCATTCAGGCTTTGGTATTATTGACAAATTAGTTCAGCGAGACCCAACGGACGAATACCCTTGCATTTATGGGTCAAGCTTGAAAGGTGCTTTACGAGAGCATTTTGAGGAAGTTTTAAACATGAAAACACAAGCTGAAACCATTTTTGGTGATGAAAATTCACACAAAAAGGGCAAATATTCCTTCTTTGATGCTCATTTATTGGCTATTCCAGTCAGAAGTAATAAAAAAAGTTTTTATTTGGCGACCTCGCCTTATATGCTTACAAAATTGAAAACAGTTGTTAAAGATTATTTTCAAGGAACTTTATCTGTTGTATTAGATACTGAAATTACAGCTATAAAAGAGCTCAATCCATCTTCTGGAAATCCTATTGTACTTTCAAATCAAGTTCAAGATTTAAAAATAGAAGATTTTGAGTTAAAAAACCCTACGAATTTTAGTAATGCTTCAATCACTGAATTGAAAAAAATAATTGGTTCTGACATTATTTTGATGCACGATGATGACTTTTTTTATCAATGCAGCGATTATGCCTTGCCTGTAATTGCTCGAAACAATTTGGATAATGGACAAAGCACCAATCTTTGGTATGAACAACTTATTCCGCGTGAAGCGATTTTTTACTTTGGTCTTGAAAATAATTCTGCGTTTACTGATTTTGAGATTAATGTTTCTACAAAAATGGTACAAGTAGGAGCAAATGCTACAGTTGGTTATGGTCGTTGTAAAATCAAAGCTTTAAACTAAAATACCTATGAATGCTATAAATCGCTTATTAGCTGCTGCCGAAACAGCACTTTTAAAAACTAATTTGGTTGGTACAAACCATCAAATTAAAGGTACTATTGTTGGCTACATTGCCGCTTTTGGTGCAGAAGTTATCAACATGGATTTACTACCAACTTTGGCAGTTTATAGAGCAGATAAAACTAAAGCACTTGTTTTAGACGCTATTGCTAAAACTTTGAATCCTAATGATACAGAGGCTGCAATGTTTATTAGGATCAAAAACCATCAAACTTCATCATTAGCTGCCAAACGCACTGAAAAAGAAAACATTATCAATGCTTCGGTGGCACTCAAACTCATGGCAAGAACCTTTATCATTAAAGACAATGACTAAACTTAATAAAAACCTCGGTTATTTTTATTTTAGGGATTATTATGCAAATTTTCCTTATTTAATCATTGATAGTAAACAAGATAGAGATGAAAAAACTGTAAAAGCGTACTTTGAAGATAATGTTTCTGGCAAGAACAGTGCATTTCTTCAGTTTTTGTTTCCTGAAACAATAGAAGAATATCAATCTATTGGCAATGTAACTCCTATTGAGCTCCTAACTCAATATCCCGGACTTTCAAGTGGATTAGGCGTTGGGCATGGTATAAAAGCAAAAGGAGAATTTAAGTTGGGTTTTCATTTCGATTATACCTCTGGTATGCCACATATTCCTGGAAGTAGTGTCAAAGGGAAATTGCGTGCTATTTTTCCAAATGAAAATTTAAGGAAAAAGAATATTTCAATGGATGAAACCATTGGTAGATATGATTATATGACTAAATTATTGGAGAAAATTACTTCTCGAAATGATATTAATGAAAAATTTATTGATGCCCTCGAATTGGAGATTTTTGAAGGAAAATACTATGATAGCATAGAAAAAAAATACAAATATTTTCCAGTTTCTCAGCATGATACTTTCTTTGATGCTTATATAACAGAAGGCAATTCGCTAAATAAAGTCTTTGGAACTGATGCGATTACACCACATGGAGATAATCCTGTGAAAAACCCTATTCCATTACTATTTATGAAAATCTTACCAAATGTTAAAATTAAATTTAGTTTTGATTTATTTGAAGGACAGAATAGACTTCTATTAAAAGACCAAAAAAGAGCACTATTTAAAGAAATTCTACTTGAATTTGGCATAGGTGCCAAAACAAATGTGGGATACGGACAATTTAAAGCAATCTAACCCACCCATGCCAAACCTAGCCTTATCACATGCTCTATCTACTTTAGCTGAGGCCATAGATCAGCTGGCATTGTTAGTGGCAAACCAAAAAACTGAGGACAATGCCGAGCAAGTAAAACAGTTTTCGGTTATAGTTCAAAAATTTAAACAAGTTTCACTAGCGGCAGATTTGGACACTGCCCAAAAACACGATTGGGGGGCAAAGTATACCAAGGGTTATTTAAAAAAATGGTTACGAGATATAAACCTAGTTCCAGCCCAAGCCCAAGAAAGTCTAAAAGCAGATACTTATGTAAACAATGCTGCAGAATATTTAGCCAATAATTTTAGCCAGCTAGCAGAGTTTTATCAAAAGCTTAAATACGGGCAGTCCTTAAAACGTAACTTTACCTATACTACCAATGCCAATGCTATGAGCTATATAGTGCAATGGTGCAAAATGCTACATAAGCAAAAGTTTATAGATGAGGTAGTAGAAAAACAAACAGAGGTTTTTGTGGACATTGCCGAAATGGCTGAAGCAACCTCGTTTATCAATGGCTTTTGGTTAGAGTTAGTACTAAGAAGCCAAATATCAAAACTTATAAAAGCAAATTTTGAAAGTATCAGTTCTTTTGATATATTGTCACAGCTTCACTTATTGAAGCCCGATAATAAAATGACTGAACTAGACCTGCTAATCATGATAAACGATAGGGTGTTTTGGTTTGAGTGTAAAACCGGCGACATAGGAAGCTACTATAAAACTTTTGCGGATCATCGCGCCCTTTTGGGTCTAGATTACACCCAAGCTGCTGTATTAATACCAGCTGCCAATGTACATATGACTTCTAATTTTAGAAAAAAGAGTGGCATGCAAACCTTGGATGCAGCTGATTTATATACCCAGTTGCAAGAAATCATTTTTAAGTAAAAAATTAAACCAATAATCTTTAAAACTATGAAAAGCCTTTTAGTTATTTTTCCTAACATTGCCCTTAGGCACAGCCAAATAGATACTTTGAAAAAAGCATTAAATGATGCATTAGACAGGCAAGAAGACCTCCTGCACAACCACACACCCGATGGAGGGTTTAACTATCGCTATCCTCCAGTACAATACCGCTCTTATGAAGGCAAAGCGGCCTTGTTTGGCATTGGCCAGGGCTATGATTTTATACAAAAATTATTGGCAAGTTCCTTTTTACCTGAGCCATTCAGCTCAAATTATCAGATAATAAAAACCAGCAAGCCCATATCAATGGATGAGGCATACCACAGTTACCACCTCAGCCATTTTATACCTTTTGATGCACAAAACTATCAAAAATACAAGGCCATAGCATCACTGGGCGAGCGGTCTGATTTTATGCAACAAAATATAGCCAATCATATATTAAATTTTTGCAAAAACTATGATTTTACAATACCTAACAAAAGTCTAAATGTAGTACTTAGGAAAATAACAGAAATGAAGGAAACAAAAATAAAAAATGCTACGGTGCTATGTTTCAATACAGTATTTAAAGCCAACATAGCGTTGCCTACGCACCTGGGTCTAGGTCGATACAAAAGCATGGGCTATGGCGTAGTGTCGCCTATAATAGAAACAAAGCGTACCTTAAACGAGGACCTATTCGAAAAAAACTTGGCCAACTGACTTAGGCAAAAGGAAAACCAAGTACCGAAAACCGAAAACCGAAAACCGAAAACGGATAACAGAAAACGGATAACAGAAAACCGAGAACAGAAAACAGAAAACGGAAAACGGATAACAGAAAACAGAAAACAGAAAACGGATAACAGAAAACGGATAACAGAAAACGGATAACAGAAAACGGATAACAGAAAACCGAGAACAGAAAACAGAAAACAGAAAACAGAAAACAGAAAACAGAAAACAGAAAACAGAAAACGGATAACAGAAAACAGAAAACAGAAAACCGAAAACGGAGAATCCTGATTTTTGAACGTACATTGACATATTGAATATTATGAATTATGCAGAAGTAGAATACGAAGCTGAACGATTTTTAAGAATTGAAAATGTAAATCAAATGGCTCAATACCTAGAAACGCCTTTGTATGCTCTGAGGTTTATTCAAAATAATAGAGCATACAAGGAGTTTTTTGTGAGAAAATCTTCTGGAGGCAAAAGACGCATAGAAGACCCCGAAAGTGTATTGAAAACCATTCAGCAAAAACTTAATGATGCTTTGCAGGCTGCGTATTATTTGCATCGCTCCGCATCCGCTTATGGTTTTCAAATATCGGTGGCTCATGAAAAACACCCCCGAAACATAAAGTCAAATGCCGAATGCCATATCAACAAACCATGGATGCTCAACGCCGACTTTAAAGACTTCTTTCATCAAATAAACACTGCAAAGCTAAAATCTTTGTTTTTAAATGCGCCATTTAAATTTGATGATGAGCTCATAGATCTAGTGATAGACCTATGCACCCACAAAGACCGCCTGCCAATGGGAGCACCCACCTCACCTGTGCTTTCTAATTTTGCAAGTTTGATCTTAGATGCACATTTTGAGGCATTTGCCAAAGACAATCAGCTGGTATATACCCGTTTTGTGGATGACCTCACTTTTTCATCACAAAACGAGATTACGGAGGAACAAGTGCAGACTATTTTTCAAATAGCTAAAATAAGTGGTTTAGACTTTAATCCAAGTAAAATAAAGGTGTATATGCCAGCCCACGTAAAAATAGTGACAGGCTTAGTGGTGGCCGATACCATAACACTGCCCACCGAATATATAGTGGAGCTTGAAAATGAAATAGAAAAATTTGCCCATACTTGGGAAGTTAACACCCGTGCTGGACAAAGAAACAATGCCTACCTTAAAAAATTTAGACAACAGATAGAAGGCAGGCTACAGTTTGCGGGTTTTGTGCTGGGGCATGAGCATAGCAAACTCCGAAGCCTAGAGGGTAAATACATGCAAGCAAGCCAAATAGACTATTTTGACACCGTGAGTTGGACAGACTTTGGATACCAAAACCTTACCGATAGTTTTCGGTATAAAAAAACAACAAAATGATACTTTTGCTAGACTCTAAAGACCTGACCATAAAAGCAAGAAATGGCTGTTTTGAAATAATAAAGGATGAGAAAGCAAAGCTCATAGGCACTTCCAAAATAGAAGGCATAATAGTATCGGCTAAAATGAGTATCGATACCTCGGCAATGGTATTGGCTTTTCAACACGACATACCCATATATTATTTAGACAGGTTTGGCGGGGTGGTAGGCATAAGCCGAAAAGCCAACTTCAACAATGCTTCGGTGATAAGACGCAACCAAGTGCTTTTTATAGACCACCCAAATGCTACCAAATGGGTGAAAACCATATTTGATTTAAAACAAAGTGGGCAGCTGCTAAATATCAAATATTTTATAGAGCAAAAACCAAGTTTAAAAGCAAAATTTGATGGCCATACAGAAAAATATACGGTAGCAATCGAAAAAATAAAAAAGCTTCCAAATTGCAATTTAGCAGATGTTCGACCTAGTCTTTTGGGCTTTGAAGGCTCATCGGCAAGGCTTTATTGGGAGGTGATAGCGGGGGCGTTGCCCGAAGGATATAAAATAGAAAGCCGCAGCAAACATCCAGCTACTGATGTTTTTAATGCCAGTCTCAACTATCTCTATGGCATGCTTTATACTCAAGTAGAAACAGCCATATTTTCTACAGGAATGGACCCCACATTGGGCATCTTTCATACTGACCAATATCAAAAACCCACATTAGCATTTGATATTATAGAGCCGTTTAGGCCTTGGGTTGATAGGTTTTTGGTTATGTTTTTTTTGCAAAACAAATTAGAGACAGCGTTTTTTAAGATCTCAGAAACTGAGGTAAGCCTTGATAAAAAAGGAAAGGCGGTGTTGATACCCTTGTTTCTGACATTTATGGAGCAAGCCACCACATTTAAAAATCAAATATGCCCTCGAAAAACCCATATAAGCAGATTGGCCGGTGAGCTGGCTTTGGAGCTTTTTAACTTTACAAAAAAATGATGTATCTGGTTGCATACGATATTGAAACAGATAGTATTAGAAACAAAGTAGCTAAAATATTGCTAAAAGCAGGTCTTGAACGTGCACAGTATTCGGTGTTTATAGGGCCACTTACCGACAGTGCGTTTGGTGATATTCAAGAAAAAATACTATATTTAACAAAAGAAGACCCTTCATATTCGGTTTTATTTTTACCTTTACATGTGGATATGATACGAAGCATAGCAGAAATAAGCAGCAACCCAATTGATTGGGAATATTTAACAGGCCAAAAAATAATTATGATTTTTTAAGAGAATGCATAAAACAAAGCAAATCTTCCGATTTATTATACATTTAAATAATTGGTTAACAGGTATTTACCAAAAACAGCTATCAGAAAAACCATTGCAGAACAGTCAGCATTGAGACTGCTCATTAATCCATTTACAAGTTTGTGAGACTATCAGAAAAACCATTG
>JANOMP010000042.1:0-25534 GCA_031420365.1 Cytophagaceae bacterium | reverse complement strand
TCAGATTATTTAATCCTGCACCACCTTGGAAGCCATTTTGATTGATTTTTGTCTCATAATCGAATCCAACGCCATCGTCTACCACCACCAAATTAAGGCATTGGATTGTTTCTTCCAAATTAACTTCAATGTTTTTTGCTTGGGCATGTTTCAAACAGTTCTGGAGCAATTCCTGAAAAATTCTGAAAATCAAAATTTCTTTTTTATGGTCAAGGGATTCAATTCCGGTAAATGATGAGAATTTTACCTCATAATTGCCCAATTTCTTTAACCGCTCTAACTCAAATCTAATGGCCTTTTCAAGGCCTTCGTGCAAAAGATTGTCGCTATTCAAGCTTTTTGATAATGCTCTGATATCTGTCAAAGCATGATTCACAAACTCCTTTGAATCATTAATCTTCTTATTGCCAGGTAATTCTTCTGAAAGATTATTGAGCTGTATTTTGACCAAAGTCAACATCTGCCCCACGTTGTCATGTAGCTCACGGCTGATGTGTTTCATGGTGGAATCTTGGATCTCGTTTTCGGCATTGAGAATTTCCTGTTCGAATTGAGCTTTTAGGGCGGATTTTTCAAGTTTAAAGGCTTGTTGGCGTTTTTGGTGAATAAAGAAAAAAGAGATGATGAAGATCACAAGAAGCATCATCAAAAATGTACCTGCCAATACTATAATAACGACTTCGCTAATCTCCGTTGACATATAAAACCGTAGGTTATTAGTGAGTAATAGATGATGTTGAGGAGGGGGTTAAGGATGAATAATTTTTGAGCTAATTGTAAATTATTTTTAGAAATATAATCAATAAACCCTGAGAGAAAAAAATATCCACTATAAAAAAATATTATTCCTGTCACAACCCAAAAATTTGAATTTGAACTAATACTTTCTTCAGAATTTATTATCTGATGTAAGTATATAATAGAATAAATAATGAGTAAACCTTTTAAATACAAAAATAAACCACGGTTGAGTTCAGGCTTGGGGCTCTGTATGATAAAGAATATATTCACAGAAACAATGATTGGAATGACAAGAAATATTATCCGCTTGATAAATTGAGATTTCACAATTAAGTAGAAAAATAGGCTTAATAGTGAAAACCCTATGGGTATATAAACATTATATAGATAAACATTGACTTTCCTTTCTAGACTAAAATATAAACAATAATAGCCAATCAATTCAATAATCAATGTTAATACCACATATAGACTAACAATTTTTAATGGTTTTGAAAAAAGAAAATAACAAATCAATCCTATCACTGAGGAAATTGATAGGATTGATAAATAAATATAACTTAATGGATTCATACTCTTACATTTCAATATGGCGGGCAGCAAGTTCCGCCCTCGTTTCCAAATAAGAAAGAATCTTCTGGTAGAAAATCAAAACGTGTATTTTTATCTAAATTTTTTACATTTGAAAAAAGCACATTCGGAAATCCAATAGAACCTGGCTTATTATCATATATCATTTTTATATACACTTTCTTTTTTAATAAATTTCCAAAAGTTAAGAAAAATAATTTTGAGTCAGATTTCTTAAAAATAACATATTGGTTCTTAGAATGGCTATCGGTAGCGAATTCGGTAAGCCCTTTGCTATAAAGCTTTTGTTTTAATTTCTTGAAACTGGATGTGTCAGCAAGTTCAAATTTATTAAGTTTTATTATATTATTTTTTTGAATGTTATATTTCTCATCCATAGATAGTAAACCTAAACTTAAACCAGTAAACTTTCCTCCTACTTCTTTTATACCAAATGTTACACCTAAATAACCGTTTTCAGGTATTGAAGAAATTAGGGCTTTAATGGTACTTGTATCGACTTCAAAATATCGTTCACCCAAAATAATATTAGTGTCTTGACTAATTTTTTTATGCATATCGTTTTCCTTTATTAGCATATTCCTAACTGATATGTTATCTGTAACACGCCATATTTTAGGACCAAAAATAGCTTTGTTCTCGTTGGGGTTTAAAAGAGCATAATATAAATTTGTTGAGTCAGATTTTGAAGGTTTTTCACTTTCTTCAACTGCTGTTGAATCGGATGATGTTTCAGTTGTTGAGGTACACCCAAAGAAATAAATTGTAGAAAATGTAAATAATAGATATATTTTTTTCATGTTTTCAATAAAAGATTTAAAGTATGAACAAATCTATGTAACGTCCTTTATAAAAAAACCGTGAAAAATACCCTTTTTTATTTAAAAATAAATTGGGTATTTAGCAGCCTAAAACCCTTAAAAAATGAAAAAAATATCATTCTTTATTCTACTGCTCTTCATATTTTCGGCTTGCACGGTTGTTAGAACCAATTATTCAGAGAAAATTAATCAGAAAAACAAAAATATCTTGTATTATTATTTACCCGAAACTTTGTTAAAAATTCACGCTACTGCGAAAGTTGATGAATATTATTTGAAGGATTCACTTTTTGGTGCTATTACTACTGAACGTACTTATGCATTTACACCCGAAATCATTGCCAATACCCAAAATCTTTTGGTTCTAGAATATAGAAACAATGGTCTTTTTAGTGATGATTTATCATTTACGGTGAATGACAAAGGTCTACTGACAAATTTAAAAATCGATACAAAAGATGAGACAGCAACAATTGTTGAAACCCTGTCTAAGACCCTTGATGGTATCAAAATTTTAACTAATACTGTTAAAACAGAACCCGATGGAGTAAAAATCGAATCTAAGGAGTATAAAAATAACTATGTGGTAAAAGTCTCTGAAATTGATAAAAACGGCATCAAAGTTCCGTGGGTAATTGAGGTTGTTAATAAAAATAACCCAAAAAGAAAAATTGATTTAGTTGAAGATTACCTAATAAAAACGCCTAATAATACCCCAAAGCCCTTTGATTTTAGCAATTTGCCATCAGAAAAAACAGAAGATAAAGTAGTTGATGGAATAATTACCCGTCCTATACAAAACTTAAAAATTGTAGTACTTACAAAAGAAAATACAGAAATTCCAAGTTTTGTTCAGGTTGCAGATGTTTCAAAAGTATTGGTTCTGCCTATGAAACGAACCGCTTTTGTGAAAACCACTAACGAAATGGTAATTTCAAATGGAATTATCAGTTCAAATAAAATCACTCGTCCCTCACCAGTAAATGGATTTGCCCAGATTCCTGTAAGCATTGCAAAAGCCATTGTTTCAATTCCAGCTCAACTTATTCAAGTAAGAATCAATAAAAATACCAGTGAAAAGAGTTTGCTCACATCAGAAAAAGAAAGATTAGAAAAAGAATTGGATACAAAAATTAAGTTAATGCAAATCAATAATAAACTTAATTCGTTGAGTAGAATTAAGTAAAAATCTACTACTAAAAGAATTTTAAGCCCCCCTTGTGAGGCTTTTTTTATACCCAACCGTGAAAAACACCCTTTGAAATAGGGTCTTCTACGCCTAAAATATCCCAGCCGTTTACAAGAACTTTGCTTTGTAATCGAACCACTGTAAAGTAATAATCTGACATGAAAACGCTCGAAAACTTACGAAGCACTCATATTATTTATCTCAAAGCCGATCTTGATTATACGACTTATCATTTGATTGATGGCCGAAAAAATGTCTCATCGTTTACGCTCAAAAAATACGAGCAAAAACAAGAACTTGGTGCTTTTTTTCGAGTGAGTAAATCATGCTTAATAAATCCAGTTTCTATTAAAAATTGCCAGTTTCAAAGCAAAAAAGCATCTATTGAGCTTTCAAATGGCGAAAATGTGCAAGTTTCGAGAAGGAAAATTGGCTTGGTAAAAGAATTGATGAAAGCTTGAAAAATGTAAGGTGGACTAATCCGAAAAAGCACAGGATTACAGAGAATAGGGAAGGTTTTAAATTTTAGAAATCATGAAAACAGGTCTATTTATTCTATCTTTTTTGTTGGTGATAAGCACATTTGCACAAAATTCTAAACCGACAGAATTAAAATTAGTTGGTTCACATTTTTCTTATGCCAAAGGGAATATTGATGTTGAGGTATTGACAGAGATAATTCAGCAGAAGCAAGACAAAGTATTTATTGATAACAATCACTGGTTTGTCAGTGGTTGGGAAACCAAAAACCCCAGAAATAACGATGAAAATAAACTACCCCCAAACCAATGAAATTCTCTATTTGAGAGGAGATATTAACTATACCGAGTTTCATCTGGTAGATGGAAAGAAATTAGTTTCTAGCTCTACGCTTTTGAAACACCAGGAAAAGCTTATCTCATTCCTACGAGTAAGCAAAAGCCATTTGGTGAATCCAGCTTTTGTAAAAGTCCTTATGCATCAAGGCTGCTATGCTTCGATTATTCTTACCGATGGAAGCGAATTTAAAATTTCTAGGAGGAGAATTCTCTCTGTTAAAGGGAAGTTCTCTGTGAATCTTTAACCCATAAAGCGAGTTTTCGTTGAAATAAAATGACAAAACACTACCTACTTATCCTTCTATTTTTCTGGGCATTGCAATCAAATGCACAAAATCTAACCAAAATAGAATATTTTATTGATGCCGACCCTGGTTTTGATGCGGGCGTTAGTATTCCTTTTACGGCTGGCACTACGCTTGATGTCAATTTTCCGGTTTCATTGCCGAGTAATATCTTAAACGGCTTTCACTTCATAACTGTTCGAGTGAAAAATGCCAATAACCAATGGAGTGCAGCACTTATCCGCCCTTTTTTGAAAGAAAACCTTACGCCACGCCCTACCTCAACCGTCACCGCCATGGAATATTTTATTGATGCCGACCCAGGTTATGGTGTAGCCACTGCAGTACCCCTTACGGCGGCTCTCACTACCGATAATAGTTTCTCGATTTCCTTGCCGAGCAATATCTCAGAAGGATTTCACTTCATAACCGTTCGGGTTAAAGATGCCAATAATCAATGGAGTGCAGTGCTTATTCGTCCGTTTTTGAAAGAAAGTCTGACTCCTCGACCAAGCTCAACAATTACAGCCATGGAATATTTTATTGATGCCGACCCTGGTTATGGTGCAGCCACTGCAGTACCCCTTACGGCGGCTCTCACTATCGATAATAGTTTCTCGATTTCCTTGCCAAGCAATATTTCGGAAGGATTTCACTTTATAACCGTTAGAGTGAAAGATGCCAATAATCAATGGAGTACTGTTATAACTCGGCCATTTTTAAAAGAAAGCCTGATTACAAGCACCTTGCCAAACTTGGTAGCAATGGAATATTTCATTAATACTGACCCTGGTTATGGTGCGGCTACTGCCATTAATTTTACGGCAGGCACACCCGTCTTAATTCCGTTTACTGCCGCTCTGGGCAATTTACCCTTGGGCATTCACAACATTTATATTAGGGTAAAAGATGCTAATAATCAATGGAGTATGGTTGGCACAAAGCCTTTTACGGTTGCCAGCACTTTTGGTTTAGTAACGAGCCAAACACCTTCGGCTTGGTGCAAAACTGCTCCTTTCAATGTGGTTTATCAGGTATTCGGTACTTATGCCTCCGGCAATGTTTTCACGGCTCAGCTTTCCGATGCTTCGGGTAGTTTTGCTTCGCCCACTACACTCGGCACTTTGGCTTCGGTGAGTTCGGGTAGTATTGTGGCCAATATTCCGCCATCAACTACTCTTGGCACTGGCTACCGTATTCGAGTGGTTTCTTCTTCGCCTGCCATAACTGATAACCCAAGCGTTGAGTTTAGTATTCTTGATATTTGCCCGCCACCTTGTGCGACTTCGCTTACTTTGGTTAGCACCACCGACGACTATTCGAGTGGGGTTTTGATTAAAGAAACCAATGCACAAACGGGTATTGTGGTTGCCACCAACAAAATAATAGGCACTGCACGAGTAACTTATTTAGCAGGAAAAAGCGTAACGCTAAACCCTGGTTTTTTGGCCAATAGCGGCACAGTATTCATCGCCCAAAAAGGCGGGTGTCAATAAAATTTTTAATCAAACAATTTAAAATCAATTCTTTATGAAAACCATCAATTACATTTTTCTTTTCGTGAGTTTATCATTTTTTGCACAAGCTCAAACTATTCGTAGAGTAAATGCGACACCTGGTATTACTGGTGTAAATATTTATACAACTCCACAAGCCGCTCATGATGCCTCGGTAGCTGGTGATATTATTTATCTTGAACCTGTTTATGAAGGTCAAACAACTTATGGTGATTTGACTGTCAATCGTCGAATCACATTAATTGGCACAGGTTATAACCCAACATTAGTTACGGGTTCAAGTTTTGATAAACGAACAGTTAATATTTATTCTATTAATTTGAATCAAGGTAGTGCTGGGAGTAGAATAACTGGGTTAAATACTACGATTTTAACCTTAAAAGATGCCAATTGTATAATTGACCGCAATAAAATAGTTGTCATTTATCTTCAATCTGAAATCATTGAAGGGGTAAGAACTATTGCAAACAATACTCTGATACGTAATAATAATATTAATAGTATATATGGTTTAAATAATTCAAGCGGAATATCAACTATAAATAGTATAATATCAAATAATATTTTCAGTGGTTCAGTAGTTAATAGTTTGGTTTCTGCAACTATAACCAGAAATACTTTTTATTGTACTTCTACGGTTGTATTTTCAAATATTGATGGAAGTACCATAAATGCTAATATTTTTGACGCAAGAGACCCTGTTAGTTTTTTTGTAGCAGATGCAGGCAGCGAAGGAACAACGATATCAAATAACTTATGCACCAGGCATGCAGGTTTACCAGCCAATAATGGTAATGTAAACTCGGTTAGCTCTAGTACAGTTTTTAAAGTAGCAAACCCATGGACAGTAAGTCCTTTTCTTGAGAGTAATTTAGAACTTTCACCTACATCACCTGCACTTACGGTTGGGCCAGGTAGCACACCCATTGGGGCATTTTCGGGTACAACGCCTTTTGTTCCATCGGGTTTAACAAATATTCCTTTTATCACTGATTTTTCAATCAATGGTATTGGAAATGTCAATAGCCCATTACAGATTAATGTGAAAGCTAGAAGTAATAATTGAGAGTGAGCTATTTTATATATATGTAAGAAAAGGTTGCAGAAGTTAAGTCTGTTAAGTAATCTGTTGCAAATCAAGGTGGAATATCCCGAAAAAGCACCTTAAAACGGAGAGTAGGGGGAAATTAAATATTACTAGATATGAAAAATACAAAAAAATTTTATTCCTTTTCTTTACAGTAATTATAAATTGTTTTAGTCAAAATTTTGAAAAATTTGAATCAACAAAATTTTATCAACTGATAGCTCCAACTTATGTTACTGAAGAAACTACGGGTTCACCATTAATTCTTGCAGATTCAAAACTAATTTTCACCATAATAAAATCCGAATCAAATGGAGATAAAATAATTCAGTTTTGGAAATGGGATTCAACAAAAGTCAATAACATTCCCAAAATGGAAAAATACAATTATGTTGATGTTAATCAAAAAAAGGGCATTACAATTTCCACAGATATCTCTAATTTAAAAATCTTTAAAATAAAAAACGCTGATTTTGAAAGTAATGCAATTCCATATTTCAATAAAGGTGCATGGGATTGGTCTAGCGGAATTGTAGTTTTACCACTAAAAACTAGAAAAAGTCCAGAATTTTCATATTCAAAAGATTTTACTTTAGGTTTATCTGGAGGTGCCAAATTGAGAATATCTAATAGTAATCCAACTTATTTAAATTTCTTATACAATATAGGTATTTCTTCAGTTGGAATTGATAGTTTATCTTCGAAAGGAAATATCAAACAACCAAGTGATAGAGCAGCACTCACAAATGCATTTGGAATAGTTTTAGAAAATCATTCCTATCAATTTGGAATATTTTATGGTTTTGATAGATTATCATCAAATGATTATAAAAATACCCAATGGATTTACAACAGAAAACCTTGGTTTTCAATTGGAATAGGGTACCAAATATTTTCAAAAGATAATAAGTCCAAAAAAACGAAAGAGGGAGAAAATTAAACCACCCCATCCACCCTCCTAAACCCCTCAACCAATTCCTCCGCAATGGGAAATCCGAAACCTAGGCGGAAGAATTGGTCGGATTGCTCAAACCAATGTTCAGGGCCGCCAAGTATAGTTTGGTGGGTCTTGAGATCGGTTTCGTAGAAGCTATGGGTATGTATTGGTTTTTTGATAGGAATGAATGCTACGGCGCCTGCGTCGGGTTTTACCCATTCGAAATTAGGGTGGTTTTGTAACCAGTTTTCTGCTATTTTGAAGTTTTGATTCGAATTTTTATCAAATTTTATTTGGAATAAAACTATTTTGTACACAAAAATTAACATATTTATACATAAAAATTAATTTTATGCTAACAAATATCGATATTGATCAAAAAAAAGATTGCTGAAATAATGGCGATTACAAAAATAAAAACTAAAAAAGAAGCTATTGACAAAGCATTGGAGGCTTTTTTAAGGGTTGTGTCGGCTCAAGAAATACTTAAAATGAAAGGCTCAAATGTTTGGGAAGGTGATTTGAACCAAATGAGAGCAGACTAATGTCAAATTTTTTCAAAATTTCTATAAGAAAACGATAATTTGTACAAAAAAATTAACATATTTGTACAAAAAATAATTGAAATGCTAACAAATATCGATATTGATCAAAAAAAGATTGCTGGAATAATGGCTAAGCGGAATTTCAAATCTAAAAAAGAAGTAGTGGACAAGGCCTTAGAAATGCTTCTTAAACAAATTACCCGAGAAGAAATATTAAAATGGAAAGGTTCTGATGTTTGGGAAGGAGATTTAGATGAAATGCGAAGTATCTAATGCAAAAAGTGATTTTTGATACCAGTGTTTGGATAGATTTTTTTAGGAATAAAGACAACAAACAAACTCAGTATTTGCAGGACTTGGTTTTATTAAATAGTGAAAGTATATACTTAACACCTACTATTATTCAAGAAATATTACAGGGCCTAAAATCTGAAAAAGAATTTGAAGATAAAAAAAGAGTTCTGTTTTCATTCAATATATTAGAATCTAAATGGTTAGAACTTTCAATTTCGTCCGCAAAACTATATTTTGATTTGAAAAAAAAAGGCATCACCATCCGCAAGAGTAACGATTGCCTAATAGCTCAAATTGCTATCGCAAACGATTGCCTTTTGGTGCATAATGATTCTGATTTTGAATTGATTGCTTCGGGTTCTAGCTTAAGAGTTTTAAATTAATTAACACTTCCACCTTCCTCAAACCCTCCACCAATTCCTCCGCAGTTGGGAATCCAAAGCCTATCCGGAAGAATTGGTGATTGAAATTTCAAAAAAAAGCACACAAACCCCTATTGGCCAGTGTGCTTTTTCAATATAAAAACACCAATTTACCCCCATCTCCCCAAAGCCTCCTCCTCAGCCTTAATTTTCGCATCAACATAAGTGATTTATTTCTTTCATATTGTACAAGCTCGGCGGCGGCGTTGGCTACGAAGTGTTCGTTTGCGAGTTTTGCTTCTACCGATTTTTTGAAGCCTTGGGTGTAACCTAGCTTTTTTTAGGTTTTCATTTATTTTCGACGACTACGTCTAGATTTTCGCCACAAGATATCCCTTCCTATCGGGTAATAAAGTGAAACTTGTTTTCTTATTTTTTAAAAAGCTATTTCAACCAATCTCCAGACCACTCCGTCAACTCATCAAGTATCTCTATAGTCAAAATCAAATGTTTAAGTTCTTTTGGGCTGAGATCAGGCAGGTAAATGGCCAATTCTATATAATTTTCTATTGCCTCTTCTATTTCTTCAAATTGAGTGGTTATTAGTCCTTCTTGTTCATAATCTTCTAATGTATCTAAAAATACGTCTGCTACTCGGTTTTTTTGAAAATCATTCAGGTTTTCAAATTTGACTTCATCAAATAATTCTTCGGAGATATAGGCTCTTATGGCCATTAATGCTTGCTTTCTTAGAAAATCGAAAGGTAAAATAAAATCGGAAATCGAATCTAAATTATCTTTAAATTCTTCCTTTTGGAAGGCTTCAAATGCTGCCCTGAAATCTTCTAGTAAGAAAAATTCAGACCCTTCAAATTTTAAAATATTTTCTATAGATATAGTAGCAAAATTTGCGATTATACCAATATCATTCATTTCTTTGGGTACTTTCGGTTTTAAATATTTTAGTGCTTTTTCTATGCACAATTTTGGATTCTTTTTATACTCATATTCGTATTCCTCCACGTTTTTCCAATCTGAAAGAGCCAAGTGTATAAGTAAAAACATTGAATATGCGGTCTTGGTTTCATCAGAATATCTTGAAATTGAGAGTTGGGTCTGTTCTTCAAATTCTTCATTGCTTAGGTCTCTAATATCATCCAATTTTTTATAAATATCCTCTTCTAAATCTTCGTCTTCTTCCATTTCTTCGGCATCAGGTCCTAAAAAATAATCGTAATTTTCTCTACCCACGTTTTTATCTAAAATAGCCATTATACGATTTATATTGTCATTCTCTCCCGAAACAAACAATGGCCTACCATTAAAGCCAAATTCTATATCAACAAATTCTATATCCTCTACATCATCAAGGATATACTCAGTTATTTTGAAATCTTTATGAGGTTTAAAACCAAGGTCTTCTGCAAATTCTATTGCTCCAAAAACATAATTAAAACAAATATTGGGCTCTATTTCTTCAAAATCTATAACTCCTATATTAGAATCTAAAAATTTCTTTTTCAAATCGTAGATATCTTCAAATTCCGAGTAAAATGTATCTTTCAGCCCAAGGCAATTCAAATCTAACAAATAAACTCCTACAACCAATGTGCCATTTTTACGCTGCCGAGCCACCACAAAATGCCCCATTCCTGTGCTTATATCACTTTTCCAACATTTAAAAACTTCTAGTTTTCTAGCGTTTTTTAGTATATAATTACTAAACGATTGTCCTTGGTTTAGAGGTGCTATTTTTTTCTTTTTCGACATTTTTTCTTTTTTTATTCAAAAAAAAGCTTTTTGCTCAAAGTTTCAAACATGTTGGCGACATTTTTATATATTTTTTATCGAAAATATTTCAATAAATTGATTTTAGCAGAAAATTAGGGTCTGCTGAGTAAGACCCTGCCATTAAACTGTCATTTTCATTTCGAATTTGTTATTCCTTTGTACTATTAACAGTTTTCCGATAGTTTTTTCATTATTTAGGGTCTACAGGAAGTTTTAAGTGATTATTTATCAGACTCTTAAAAGTAAAAAATCTCGAAATAATTCAAATAAATTGAATATTTGAGACTTTTTTTGTAAATTACTGCTACAAAACTATAATTACAAATCGAAGATACCCTGTTTTCCCTAGACTCTCTATATTCTCATAAATTTAATTTTTTCAAGAACCAAACTGATTTAGGGAAACTATATCAGACTATACCTTGGGATACCATTTCGGCTCGTTTGAAACTTCCCAACAATAAACGTGGCCCCATCAAACTGTTTGATGGTCGGGGTATGGCTGCACTTATGATTTAAAAGCACTACACTTGCTTGAGTGACCAAAAGCTATTAAATAGACTGAATACTGATTATGCTATGCAATATTTTTGTGGTATTGAATTAAGAAATGGCAAGCTTAATAATTACGTAAGTATAAAAAATCTAAGCCAGTACTTGCAATACTGATTTTTTTTGTAATAGTTTTATATTATGTAATCACATAATTAATTATGAATAAAAATTCACCGCACCCCGAGTGGGCAACCAAATTCCGAAAACCTGGCACTGAGCTACGTTTCATAAGGAACAAATATTACCTTTATGCTTTACCTCAATGTATGACCCCCTTACTAAAAAAAGCAAAAAAGTCACTGGTAAGATACTTGGCAGCATTACTGAGGCAAATGGCTTTTTAGAATCTGCCATGAGAGTGCTAAGTAAAAAAGCTGAAAATCCTATTGATTTTTCTTCAATTGCTGTTAAAGAGCAAGGTTTTTCTAGTTTCATAAATTTACATTTTACAGACCAACTCAATAAACTCAAATTCTTCTTTGCCGATGATTGGCAGCAGATTGTGGCCATTGCTTATTGCAGAATGGTGTTTCATTACCGATTAAGAACATGCCCTTCCATTTAGGCAAAAGTATGCTCACCAACGCATTAGATTATACTTTCACTGATAAAAAAATAAGTTTACTGCTAAATACAATCGGACAAAACAGAGAAACAGTTGTAGATTTCATGAGGTCTTTCATTCAAAAAGGAGATTACTTATTGACCGACTTGACAAATATTTTCAATGCCTCAAACAAAATCTCAATTGCAAAGGAAGGCTATAACAGCGATATGATCTTCGACAAGCAGATTAACCTACTCTATATTTATTCGCCTTCTTTATCGTTGCCAGTATTTTATAGACTTTTCCCAGAAAATATTAGGGAAGTAAAAGGAATAAGGCTTACTCTCAAAGAGAGTGGCATTCAAGACGCAATTATGATTGCTGATAAGGGATTTTATTCGGCTGAAAACGTAAATTTCTTGGAGGATCAAAAGCTTAAATACATCATTCCACTCCGCAGAGACTATGTTTTGATTAATTATGAATTGATGAACAAAACAAGCTCAAATTACTTCAAATATGATGATAGATACATTTGGCATGTTTATTATGAGGTAGATGGCCACCATATTTTTCTATTTTTAGATGAAAAATTGATGGTACAGGAAGAAAAAGATTTCCTAAACAGAGTCGATAACAAACTGGAAGGTTATACTATAGAAAAATTCTTAGAAAAAAGGAATAAATATGGCACAATGGCAATAATTACCAATGTTTTAGATAAAAATGCTAGCCAAGTGTATAGCTCCTACAAAAGCAGAAATGAAATTGAAGTAATGTTTGACGGCATGAAAAACGTATTAGATGCCGATAAAACCTATATGCAGAACGAAGAAACGCTACAAGGCTGGATGTTTATAAACCATCTGACTCTGCAATGGTATTACATAATTTACAAAATGCTCAAAGAAAATGAACTATTAGGAAAGTATTCAGTAAATGACATGATTGTTCATTTAAAAGAGGTAAGAAAAGTCAGAATTAATAACAAGTGGATACTAGAACCCATTACTAACCATACTCAAAAGCTATTAGATAAACTCAAAATATCTATTACGTAATTTCTTGGCAGAGTTAGGGCTTAAAGGAATTTATTTTATTTTTACTCGGACACCAGTAACTTTATTTCATCTCAATCAAAAGCGACCATCATATAAATATGTGAATTTTGCGTAAAAATACGCTAAAAGTAAATAGTTATTTTTCTTAGATTTGATTATGAAACCTAAATTACTATCAATACTTATTATTTTCCCTATGCTTTCTTTTGCCCAAGATTCGGTGAAAATAGCAAAAAAAATGGGCTACGATTCTACTTTGGAAAACCAACTCATTCTACGACGCCATACCTCGGTTGAGTTCTATAATTTTACCAAACGCCTGGCAAATGCAAGCGATATTTCGATACTTTATACCGACTTTAATAAAAATCTAGATCCTAATCTTGATAAAAAAAATTATATTCTAAATGCCGATGTGCAAGTGCCAATAGTTTTGGGTGGTAAAAGATGGTATTTCCGAACCAGTAAGGGTCTATGGTTTAATACAGTACAAGTAATCCCCCAATTTCAAATACGGATTTTTCGGAATGACAAAACGTTTAAAGATGCCTCTCAGCCTGTGCGTACTCCAAGCTATCTACCAAGAATAACATATTTTGGTTCGCCTGGAAGTTGGCAAAAAGAAAACAAAAAAAAACTAATTTTCTTTTCTGCCTTTCATCATTCTAATGGGCAAGATGGCTCAGAATTTTTTACAGCTGACAGCTCTTATGCTTTTTGGAAAAAAGGTAGAATAAATACGTATAATGGCAATTTTGGAGAAAACTTAGTCTTCGAATTGGGTTTTGGAAGCAGCAGGAATCATAATGAATTTAGCATAGAAGACACCAAATTTTACAGACTTAAACGTCAAATTCAATTGCTAGAAAAGGACCAAGGACGTCCTGTTTTTAGTAGCTCAGAAACCGCATTCATTCGAACTCAAAATAAGTTCTCTTTAGAATATCATCCAAAAAGTCTTACTAATTCAGCATTTGATGCGCTGGAATTATACGGCAGGATGAGATTAAATACCCAATTAGGATTGTCATTTATAGCATTTCCTGTTGAATTTATTAAAAAATTAAATGAAGTATCGCGCCGCCCGTTTTATTCGGTTTTTGGAAAAGCCAAAATGATGGAGCAATTTAGATTTGTGTTAGACAACAGTATAATTTTAGATAGAAATTTCAACAAAATAAACGAAAATTCAAAGCTATTAAAAGCTGGATTATCCAACCGAATAAATATAAAATTGACATATTATAATAGAATTGGAGGCACTTCTAGTACTGCTTTGTTTTTTCAAGGGGGTTATTATGGTTCTGACCCATACAATATCTATTTTGGACAACGTGCCTTGTACTTTCGTTTTGGCATTTCGTTTTTATATTTTGAATACCAATAAAACTAAATAAATATGAATTTTTCAAGTACTTCTCTAAAAAACATGGTATCAAAAAAGCAAATAACCTCTGTTTTTTTTCAGGTAATTGATGCTTTAAAATATTCTTGGGTGAGCATTATGGTTATTTTGGTTATTTTAATTTTAATGACACAAATGGACCAAGGCGTTACCATATTTGTGGATGTTTTAGATGGTAATGGGCTAAATTTTTTGCTTTTCTATGCTCTTTTTGTTTCCCTTTCTTTCATCATATCACACTACCCTGTGTATTTCGAAAAAAGAAAATCTGGAGATAGTATTCAAGATAAGTGGGAGATGTATCCAAAAAATGGCATTCTGGGATCAGGCTTAGGATTTATATCTTATACAAGTAGTACTTTACCTAACAGTTCAAATGACAATTTTTTTGTTTTTAGCCTTTTGAGGAAATTCTATGGTTTAATCTTCATTTCTGTAATAATCTATTTGGGGTGGAGAATTCAATATGATGCTATTAAGCAAATTACAAATGGTTTTATAAATTCAAAGCCATCTATTTGTCACTTTTTCTTGGTACTTGGATGCATTTCTATTCCTCATTTAATTTTTGCAAACATCAATCAAAAGAACAGAATCTCAAAAACAGATGAAAAAAACAAAATAGAATACCTAGTCAATAATCTTAGTTTTATCTTATTTGCGGTGATTTTTTTTACTTGTTTATTTTTTGTGGTGTCCTTCAGGTGGTCAGAGAAAACTTATGTTGCTTTTCAAGTTTGCAATTTTGCTTTGGCATTTTATTACACGGCATTCAGAAATTTTAGGAAAAATTCGTTTTTTGCAAGCGATTTTAGGTATTTGATTTTCCTTTCACTTGGAGCATTAACTAGTTTAGTAATTTTGATTGTGGCACATTTTAAATACGATTGGTTTAATCCTTTCGTGATTTTATTAGCTCAACTACATGTTTTTTATGCTTTAATAGTGGTTCCCAAAAAACACTATTTATATTATAAACACGAACAACAGGCCAATAATTTAACTGCTAGATATTTCAGAAAAGTACATCCTTATACTTTTTATATTTTGGCTTTAGTGCTATTAGTAGCAGATTTTCAAGGCAATGATTTACATCTAATTGAAAATATAGATCGACCAAAAATGACCCAAAAAGACGATGTTGATCTAGCCTCTTTTGTAAAAGAAATAGATTCCAAGTTTACTGAAAAAGACACACTTTATTTTATTTCATCATATGGAGGCGGCATGAAAGCCAGCATTTGGACTTCCTTACTACTCGATACTTTGTCAAATTTCAGAGGCAAAAAAAATATTCTTAGGAATACTATCGCCCTATCTGGTGTCTCGGGAGGTGCTTTGGGGCAAAGTTTATTTACCGCATTAAAATATGATAATGATAGCATATCCTTAAAGCCTCGATTGTTAGAAATTGGCAAAACCAATATGGTAAGTGCTGATTTAACTTATCTTTTTGGACATGATTTAATTTTTGAATTTATACCTGGAAAGCTTTTTAAACCATTCGCAAAATTTGGAGATAGAGAAGATTTGGCAATGGCCAGACATGCCGATTTTATTGGAAATTCAAAATTATCTTCCCATACTTTCCAAAGCCTTTGGACCGAATTATTTTGGAAAATGCGAAAAAAGGGAGAATTTTATCCGGCTTTAATTGCCAATTCGGCAGCCACTCACACGGAAAGAGGTATAGGAAGTTCTATAAATTTTGAAGATAAAGAGTTTAAAAAAATCTTTCCAAATTCGATGTTTATCAATAACTATGAAAACAATAGGGCTATGCCCTATTTTTATCCTGCATCTATAGCCAATCGTTTCCCAATTTTTTCTCCGGCTGCCAAAATTGCTGGGAAAGGGCATTTTATTGATGGAGGCTATTTTGAAAATTCAGGAATATTAAGTATTGATGATATTTACAAATATCTAAAGGATAGCTCAAAAGTGGTTAAAAAGTGTACTGTGTTTTTTATTCAAATTTCTAATGGCAAAGAGGAATATATAAGATCTCTACTCAGGAATCAAATAATTAAGAAAAAAGTAAAAGAATCACCTGAGTTTAGCTCTATTCTTAGTACGGTTAGTTCTATTTCGTTTGTTCCCAATTATCTCAGCGACAAATATTCCAACAACCCAAATTACATTCAAATACATTTACCTTATTTTATTACAGATACTGACATTAATAAATTGGTTTCAGGGAAAGTAGAATTTTCAACTTTTGACCTTAAAGCAGTTCGCCAAAGTAATCATCATTTAAAAAAATTAATACAAAATGACCCCTACTTATTTATTCAACCTCCTTTAGCTAGAATGTTGGGAAGGCAAAGTATAAACTATATGGATGAAATACTTAGAGATGGACAACTATTTGACGAACTAAATGCAAAAATAAAATGAGCAAAAAAGTTATTATTACAGCAGATGACTATGGCTATATTGACCTTATCGATACAGCTATTTTGGGAGCTGCCAAAAATCATAGAATAACCACAGTTTCGGCTTTTTCTAACTTAAATAAAGGCCCATTAGATAAAAAAATAACCGCCTTGAAAAATACAAATGCAAACATAGGCATTGGTCTTCATTTAACAATTACATCGGGGATGCCTTTAAGCGAACCAAACTATTTAAGTAAAGAAAAAGACGGAAAATTGTATTTTAAAAGTCCAAAAAATATAGTTTTAAAAAAAATCCCTTTGGAGGAAGTAGAAATTGAATTAAAAGCGCAGATTAGCCAAATGAGATCAATATTAGGAAACCAAATAGACCATATTAGTTGCCATCATAATATTCTGTATTTGAATCCTGACCTTTTTGATTTGTACATAAAACTAGCGAAGGCGGAAAACTTACCCATTAGGGCACCACGAAATTGCATTAGCAAACCGAAATTTAGTCCTTTAAGAAACTTAAACCCAGCCTTGATTCCTCCTTACATAGAGGATGCATTTGGTGTAATGAATGCTAGAAACATAATTCCTGCATTGGTCGCAGTATCAGAAAACAACGTAAAAAGCCAAGAAAATCAACTGTTTATTGAGAATGTGGATTCTCCAAACTTTTTTTTAATTCATCATTATGGCAACCAAGATATCAATATTTTTAAAACTATGTATGACATCCTTGAGGAAAATGAAGTTTGTGAACAAATTATGCACTTAGGAAGAGCCACTGTTCCTGAAGATTTTAATGATTTCCCGAACGGTATCAATAAAGGTTATTTAGAAGATAGAAACAAAGAATTTTTGCTCTTAATGTCTAATGAATTTTTAAATCTAAAAAATGGTCAAAATGATATTACTTTTTCAAAGTATAGTTAAATTTCTTTCTTAATTTACTAAAAAAACATCATTAAACAAGTTTTGTTAAAGCTTCTTTTATAGCCTTTATTTTAGCATCCGCATCTGCAAGTTTGGCTTTTTCCCTTTCAACTATGTCGACTTTAGCATTCGCTACGAAACGTTCGTTGGAAAGTTTTGCTTCTACCGATTTTTTAAACCCTTGGGAGTATTCTAATTCTTTTTTGAGATTTTCAATTTCCGCTTCTACATCTAAACCTTCCCCTACATCTATTCCAAATTCGTCACCTTTAATTACCATACTCATACCATTTACTGAGTTTTTCACGAATGCAATTTCTGAAAGGTTGGCCATTTTCTTTATCAAATCTATCAAATGATCAAATTTGCTAGCGTCTTTGGTATTTATGCTTAAAGGCAAAGCCTCTTTTGGTGATATTTGTTTTGATTGACGGGTGTTTCGAACCCAGGAAACCAATTCAAACAAAATTTCAAAGTCAGCTAAAATTTTGGGATCCACTTCACCGCCTTTGGGAAAATCTTGAATGCATATTGAGTCATTTTTTGCCCTTCTACTCATATTTTGCCAGATTTCTTCTGAAATAAAAGGTGTCCATGGGTGTACTAAGCGCATGAGTTCATCAAAAAAGACTAAGGTAGCTTCATAGGTTACCTGATCTATTGGCAAACTCTGACCGTCAATATATGCAGGCTTAATCATTTCTAAATATTGCGAACAGAAGTCATTCCAAATGAGGTTGTAGGTCACCAAAAGAGCATCCGACATACGGAATTTATCGTAGTGGTCATGTGCTTCGGCAATTGAAGAGTTTAACTTAGCCCTAAACCACAAAATAGCAGTTTGATTTGACCTCAAACTGCCTTCGACTGGAGAGGGTATTCCATTAGAGTTAATATTCCAACCCTTAACCAAACGAAAAGCATTCCACATTTTATTTGAAAAGTTTCGACCTTGTTCGATTAGTTTTTCATCATAAGGCAAGTCATTTCCGGCAGGAGAACTAAAAAGCATGCCTGTTCTTACGCCATCCGCACCAAATTTATCAATCAAATCTAAAGGATCTGGGGAATTTCCTAAAGATTTTGACATTTTTCTACCTTGCTTATCTCTAACTATTCCTGTTAAATATACATTTTTGAAAGGAAATGTGCCTTTATATTCGTAGCCAGCAATAATCATTCTCGCTACCCAAAAAAACAGTATTTCTGGGGCAGTTACCAAGTCGTTTGTGGGATAATAATAGTTTATATCTTCATTTTTGGGGTCTTTGAAACCATCAAAAACAGAAATTGGCCACAGCCACGAGCTAAACCAAGTGTCTAAAACATCCTCGTCTTGGCTTAAATCCTTTTCGCTAAGAGCATACAATTGGTATTTTTCTCTAGCAATTTTTAAGGCTTCTTTTTTAGTTTTCGCCACTATGCAAGTACCATCTTCCATATAAAAAGCTGGAATACGATGCCCCCACCACAACTGGCGACTAATACACCAGTCTCGCACGTTTTCCATCCAATGGTTATAGGTATTTTTAAACTTAGGAGGAATCAACTGAATAGTATCGTCCATTACGTTTTGATGAGCAGGTTTGCTTAATCGCTCCATTTTTAGAAACCATTGCAAAGAAATTTTAGGCTCAATCACCGCCCCGGTTCTTTCTGAAGTGCCAACATTTGATTTAAAGTCTTCTACTTTCACCAAATTACCAGAATCTTCTAACATTATAATTATTTTTTTTCTGGCAATAAACCGGTCCTCTCCTACCAAAACATGTGCTTTTTCATTGAGTTTTCCGTCGTCAGTTAAAATATCAATTACCTCTAATTTGTGTTTTTCTCCCAAAACAAAGTCATTTTGATCGTGAGCCGGTGTAACTTTTAAGCAGCCTGTACCAAATTCCATTTCAACATAATCATCTCCAATAATAGAAATTTCTCTATTAATAAGTGGGATTTTTACTTTTTTACCTATCAAATGCTTGTATCTTTCGTCTTCAGGATGCACACAAATAGCTGCATCTGCCATTATGGTTTCTGGGCGAGTTGTAGCAATTACTACTTCCGCATCCTCTCCTAAATACTTAATATACACCAGCTTAGAAGGCATTTCTTTTGTAATTACTTCCTCGTCCGACACCGTTGTTTTTGCTTGCGGGTCCCAGTTAACCATTCGATAGCCTCTGTAAATATCTCCTTTTTGGTGTAAATCCACGAAAACGTCAATTACCGCATCATACAGATTTTCTTCCATTGTGAAACGCGTGCGATCCCAGTCGCATGAAGCACCTAATTTACGAAGCTGTTTTAGAATAATACCACCATATTTTTCTGTCCATTCCCAGCAATATTCCAGAAACTTCTCCCTAGTTAAGTCCGCTTTATTTATCCCTTGTTCTTTTAGCATTGCCACCACTTTGGCTTCGGTGGCAATGGAAGCGTGGTCGGTGCCGGGTACCCAACAAGCTTCTTTGCCATCCATTCGGGCCTTTCTAATTAACACATCTTGGATAGTATTGTTAAGCATGTGCCCCATGTGGAGTACGCCAGTCACATTTGGAGGAGGAATGACAATTGTATATGGCTCCTTATCAGGATTTGGCGAAGACTTGAAAAATTTATTTTTTTCCCAATAAGCATACCATTTATCTTCTATTTCCTTGGGATTGTATGTTTTCGAAATTTCCATTTACTGATTTTAAAGAACCAAAAAATAATAATTTGCAAAAATAAGTAAATTGGGTGGGAAGCCGAAATTTTGATGGATTGAGTTTGATTTTTCTCTAACCTTCCTCTTTAGAAATTTTTGGTATATCTTATTGTTACTATTAATGGATTTACAGGATTTAGAGTGAAACCCTGAATTTTATAAAATTAATTAATGATTGCTGTTTACTGAATTTGTTGTTAGCCTTAATTTCCGCGTCGGCGGATCGCAGGTATGCCTGTCCAATTGAAAAAAGCCGAATGTCGAGCCAACTGGAATGCCAGCTCAGCCAAAAACGAATCGGAGTGGCGTTCCACCAAAAAAAATCCTAAAAGCCGTCCGCCATGAATTTTTAAATTAATTATCTAGCTATTACCAATTTAACTTGCTTAAAATTTTCATACGGACGGTCCGAATATATTCGGAATGAGATTAATGGAACAATGTTTATTTGTTTTCTAAAAGATTTCACAAATGAATATTTCTCCACTCTAAATCCTGTAATGCCCTATTAATTAAAACTATTTATTACTATTAAAAAGCTATTTTCTGACAAAAAGGAAGTTTTTATTGGACGGACAATCTAATTACACCCTTGAATCTGGGCTAAAAAAATACTCCCATTTTGTGCCTCAAAGCCAGTATTTAAAGTAATAGAATTGCCTGCTTTGTAGGTAACAATTGCAGGTGAAAACACTTTATTGTTTGCAGTTATAGTTTGAGTAGCTTTTAATATCGAGGTACCATTGGGAATATTACTAGTAATGGGAAAAGTTGTTTGCACAACATTTACTAGATTGGTAGCCACTCTATTACTCTTACAATTCCCATTTTCACATGCAGTATAGTATGTGGTATTTGAACTTGGACTTTGTGAAAAAGCGGTTCCAGTTCCAAGTGCCACCCCATTAAGTGCTACATTATACCAAGTAATAGTACCAGTGGCACAAGTAGCTGAAAGCGATATTGAAGTTCCGCTACAAATGTTAGTTGAATTTACAGAAACACTGCTTGGCGCATTTGGAATTGAACAGGCTGTGATACTAAAGTTATTATTGGAAATATCGAAAAAAACTCTGTTTGTACCTTTCACCATAATACGGGCTGTGCTTGTACTTATATTTGGTAGCGTTACTATAGCTGAACCATTATTTGGAACATTCGAAGATAAGGTGATTGGGTAGGTTAAGCCTCCATCTGTAGAAAGTAAAATGTCCACATTGGCACAGCTTATAGGTACAATATTGGTATTGGCTACGTCCCATGTAACGGTTTGATTACTTAGCCCAGCCCAATTTATTCCAGTAGAACTAGGAATATTGACTAACATGGGCCCTGAATTACCATCAACTGTTAGCTTAATATCCACTTTATCATTCGCCCCACCTCCAACCGCATTATCTCGAACGACTAATCGAAAATTGAGGGTACGCCCTACCGTTGGTAAAACCTCCCAAGTTGGAGAAACATTTGCTACCAAATCTTGTATTCTTGGAAAATATCGCATGTTATTTAGTGTTGGCAAAAAACTTTTAAAACTTGGTCCTCCGGTAGCCGTTGGAGCTGGAGGCTGGGTACTTGTTTGATTGTCCATTTGCTCCCAGCAATAGGTTAAAGACGCATTCCCATCAGCATCAGTGGCAGTACTTGTTAATATAAATGGTGTGCCTTTTGGAATCGTCTGATTCGATGAATTGGAAGTGATTATTGGTTTTGCATTAGAGTAAGTTGGCTTTGTAGAACAGGCATTACCTCCTGTAGTAATAAAAGCATGCATTTCGCTAAGGTTGCCTCCATGAAAGAAAGCATCGCTATTAGACTGAATGTTTGGAGTACAAATACCAGCATAGCTCATTATTGTGGAGCCACTACCGGGTTCGAAAGCAGTGCCTAAATTGATATTATTCTCGCAAGAGTTGTTAAAGGAATGATTTCCTCCAAACTGGTGCCCTATTTCGTGAGCAACATAATCAATATCAAATGCATCGCCTACGGGAGAATTAGAACCAGTAACTCCACCAGCTTTATTTGAGGTACAAGGGCTACCTAGATAAGCTACTCCACCTCCACCCGTACTAAAAATATGCCCGATATCATAATTTGCAGTTCCAATAATAACATTAATGTTGGCAATGTTTTCATCAATCATAGCACTTCCATTATTGTTTGTATATGGATCAGTGGCACCATTGGTGTAGATTATTAAATTATTATTAGCCACAATATTCATTTTTACCGCAAAGTCTTTTAAAAAAACGCCATTTACACGGTTCATCGTTGTAACTTGAGCGGCTAAGGCTAAAATTACAGTTCCTCCTTGAAAAGCGGTGTATTCACCAGTAGCAGCTAATGCTAAACGATAATGCCTTAAGACACCGTCGCCAATAGAAACATTAATTCCAGATGGAGCATGAACTCTATTATTAGGTGCTGGGGTATTGGGCGTATCAATGGATGGTTGTTTTATTTGGTCAAATCCACAAATAAAATTTTTTTTAGCTTTAAAATCTTTTTTATCGTAGGCTATGTAATATTCAATAGTTCCGGAATTATATGGGTCAATAAAGAAAGTTCCATTAGCAGATAAAACCATAGCATGAAACCCTTTTGGAGTAAAGTCAATTTGAGCAGTAGTCGATGGATTTATAAGGCTATATGCAGAATATGTTTTAATTTCAGGAAACTGCTTTGCAAGTTCAGCTTCCATCATAGGAGATTCTATAATCACAAATTCCTCAAAACTACCATCTGGCATGGGTAATTCTAAAATTGTATTTGAACTTTTAGCAGCAGAAGTAAATTCAAGGGATGTTTTACTGAGCAATAATTTCATCGATAAAACATCCAATTTTAAGACTTTGTAGTTCTCCGGAATTATTTGTTTTAAGCCTATTGAATTAGGTTCAATACTCATGATTTGCCACATTTTAGTTTGGGCAAAAATGGTTTCAGAAGCAAATAGAAAAATAGCACTAAATACTAAAAATCTCAAGAATCTGTAAGAATTTGAGTGTTTCAAATAATTTATTACTAATTTAGAAAAGGCTGTTTTCACGCAAAAATATTTACAAATATATGAAATTAGGCTTTAATACGCCCATTTTACGCAAGAAATTTTTTATATTTCTATGTGATATAATATTAATTATCAATTTCCATACCTAATATTTTTTATTAAAAAAGTACTTTAATTTTTAAATTCAATAGGATTGAAATTGTAAGTGAACTCTCTGCTTGTAAGATAGCTTTGGAACTTGAAAAGACACTATTTGAACAAATAGGAAATTTGATTGGATTTTGATGTGGGTTTAAAGGATTAGCTGTTTTCAGATTTAAAACTGTTGAAATACTGATTTAGGGAACAAATAATAATTAATTGTTTTTAAATATTAATAAATTATATGAATAATTTTCTTCTGATCAGGTTATTAAGAAAAAAGGTCTCGCTATTTAGCGAAGCCTTTTTTCTTAAAAGTTTAATTGGTTATGTCCACCAATTCCCATATTTCTTGGGAAACTAGTTCCCTAAGGCTAATTTGTTTGCTACGAAATACTGAATATTCTTCTTTAGGAAATACTTTTTTAAAGTCAGCTGAGATCTCTACTTTCCCACTTGCATAAGACAAGGCTTCATCCATAGTATTAAACCCGAATCCAATAGTAAAATCACTAGCACCGCCTACATTGGTGGCAAGTGTGCGTTTCCATACATTCCAGCTTTTTAACTTACCGGCTTTTATGGCTTCTTCTATTACTGGCTTTAAACTTTCAAGTGTTTTCTCGTAAGCGTCTAAGTTGCCTGATGTTGCTTTTACTCTTGTTAGCATAACATAATCTCCAGGTTTTGTACCTCCACCAGCGCCTAATCTAAAGGTATAAAGGTCACGAGCCACAATGGTTCTTATGTTAGACAATGATCCAACCGCATTTACAATTTCTTTAGCAGAAAGTTCATTAAATGGTGCATCGTACGAGGCAAAGTCTTTACGAGCCTGCATTTCTTTACCACTAGCGAATACTTCTACTGTAGCATAATCAAAATCTAAAGTGCTTTTATCAATTGGGTATACTCTTCTGTATAGCTGCCAACTGCTGATAGACTTTGCAGCTTTTCTACTATTGTTTGTTTTTTTAAAAATTTTCATCGCTGATAAATAGTTTTCACCCATACCAGGCGTAACTTTTATAAAACTAACTTCACCATAAGGTGGCGGTGTTTGTGCCAAGCACAATTTAGATACTAAGAATAGGGCAATTGCTATTGCCGAAATTGAAAAATAACGATAAGCTTTCATAATAATTTAATAATGTACGGAACGCCGTACCGTTTAATTTAAAAAATGATTATTATCAATTTATTACTATTAAATTGATAGATTAAAATTATTAATGTTATTTTTAAATCATTGCCTCTTTTCGCCCAAAAACTTATCCTATTGATGCAATTCTTAGTCTATTGTTGCAGACCGAGTTAATTATAAGTTGAAGCCGAAAAACTGACAAATTGTAACATTGTTTTTTGATAAAAAATCAGCAAAGAATAAGCGTTAGTAAACACAATAGGAATTAAACAATTTCTATTTACTCTTAAAAAATAGTGCTACTATTAATTGTAGATTCAAGACTCAAAAAATTACCCTTCCAACTATCTGATAATACAATTCTTTTATGTGTTTAAGTTTTTAATGAAAATGGATATTTTCATTAAAAGAAAAAAGAAATTCTAAATGGAAATCAAAAGATACAATAGTTAGAAATATTTCTGTTTTTCAAAAACAGAAAATAATGAAAAACAAATAAATCAGGCTCTTTAAAATATAAATGGTAATCGAGTAGGAGACAAAGATAGATAATCTCTTGGACGTTTCTATCTTTGTCGACCTCTCACACCACCGTACGTGCCGTTCGGCATACGGCGGTTTGTTAAGAAAATGGAATTAGTAATTTTTTCTTCCTTTCGTATGTGTC
>JANOMP010000041.1:0-5743 GCA_031420365.1 Cytophagaceae bacterium | reverse complement strand
CTTGCTTAAAAATTTCCATACGGACGTTTTTTTGATTAATGGAACAATTTTTATTTTTTTTCTAAAAGAATTTAAAAATGAAAATCTACACAATAAATACAGTAATGCCATAAAAATAAATTATTAATCCAATTAACCATTTGACTTAACAAATAAAAAGACACTGTAATTTTATATATTTTTTTAATTATTGCCAAATTATTTAGCTTATAAAATTTACTTCAGGAGAAATTATTATATCGAACTTCTTTTTTATTGATTCTTGAATTGTGCTAGCTAATTCTTTTATTTCATTTCCTTTTCCATTTCCATAATTTACCAATACCAAAGCTTGTTGATCATGAACACCTACATTTCCAACCTTCTTGCCTTTCCAACCGGCTTGTTCTATTAACCAACCAGCAGGCACTTTTACACAATTTTCATTAATTGGATATGAGGGCATGAGGGGAAATTTACTGAGCAATTCTTTGTATTGTAGTATTGAAATTTCAGGATTCTTAAAAAAACTTCCTGAATTACCTATTTTGGCGGGATCTGGCAATTTGCTTTTTCGAATCTTTATTACCGCATCGCTAATGGCTTTAACGCTTAAATTTTTTATTCCCATGCTTGCAATTGTCTCTTGAATTGCTCCATAAGAAGTTTTAAATTGTGGATTCTTACTTAATTCAAAACTTACATTAAGAATTACGTATTTACTTTTCCCGTCATGCTTAAAATAACTCTCTCTATATCCAAATTGGCATTGATCTCTATTAAAAACTTCGACTTCTAAGGTCGCTAAATTTAGTGCCTCTAGTTGTACAAAAACATCTTTGATTTCTACTCCATATGCTCCAATGTTTTGCATGGGAGCGGCACCCACTGTACCAGGAATCAGAGACAGATTCTCAATACCTGAAAAATTTCTATCGATTGTTTTTAAAACAAAAGAATGCCAATTTTCTCCAGCACCTACTTTTAGCACAACTTTTTCATCATTTTCACTAACTGTTTCTAAACCTTCAATTTGATTTTTTAAAACCAAACCATTGAAATCATTTAATAATAATATGTTACTTCCACCCCCCAAAAACAATTTTTTCATATCTTGAAAAGTTTCATTGTTTAGTACTTCAATTAAATCATCCAATGAATTAAACACTGCAAAATATTTAGCTAAAGCATTAATTCCAAATGTATTGTATTGTTTTAAAGAAACATTTTTTAAAATTTGAAGCATTTTAATATCGATATTTATATGCAATTTAGTTTTTTTTTCCATTTAAAGCATTTCAACAAAAACATATACATTGACTTTAAAAAAAAATTTTTTTTGAATAATGGTTCTAGTGTTGAAAATCTTTACGAATAGCTCCTATAATGCAGATTTGAATAATGAGGTTTCATTCTTTAATGAATCAAATTTCTCTCATAAAAGTCAAAGAATTTGAATGTAAGATTTTTTTTATTTGGTAAATCAATATACAATACATGAAGCAAAGGTCAAAATTCTAAGCGAGGACAGTAAATTGCTACATACTAGATGTTATTAATGTTCTGTCAGTGGATTTTTTTCACCTGCTTCTATCTTTGCTTTTAGATGATTTCCTAAGGGAGGAATAGGGCAATTCCAACCATCTGAAAAAGCACAATATGGATTATAGGCTTTATTGAAATCAATAATTACTTTGCCACCGTTGAAATCCTTAATGTCCATATCCATATACCTTCCACCACCGTAAGTTTCTAAAGGTGATGAGAGGTCTTTAAAAAGTATAAAAACTAAATTTTTATACAAAGGAATAATTGGAGACGGTCTATATGCTGTAATCTTATATTCTTCTCCATCAACCAAAAAATTAATAATTGCAAACTCGGAATAATCTTTGATTTTCACCCCAGAGGTAGGAATAGAAATTGTCTTCGGCTTTCGTGGAGTTTTATAATTTGCTGCCATATTAAATGTTGCATTAAATTCATAAAAATCTTGTTTTTGATCTGGAAATCTACCTTTAGTTTCTAAAATGTAACGACTTCTATACAATTTTAGTGAATCTAAATTAAATTGGGCCTTTACTTCGACCACCAATGAGAGAAACAACAAACCAATTCGAATGAAATAACCCATTATTTTTTCTTGCAATACTAATTAATTCTGAGAAATTTAGCAAATCTCTCTCAAAAATTAAAAATCAATTAGTTTATTTTCAACAGTCTATAACAAAATTTTATAATTAAAAACTATAATTTTTTTAGATTTTAATTGATATGACAATCCAAATCTTCAATTTGTTTCTTGAATTTATTAACTTTGCAAATTAAACATTATTAATTGTACTTAACTGAAGCTTGAAATAAAGGTCTTCTATTATTTCAAAATTAAGAAAAATAACCAAAGAAAAGAATATGATACAAAAAGCAAAAATCATTTATACCATTACCGACGAAGCCCCAGCTTTGGCAACTTATTCTTTCCTTCCAATTGTTGAAGCTTTTGCTAAGCCAGCAGGAGTGGTAATTGAAACAAGAGATATTTCCTTGGCTGGAAGAATAATAGCAGCTTTCCCTGAATATCTAAGTGAAGGTCAAAATGCGATTGATGATTTAGCCTATTTGGGTGCTTTGGCAACTTCACCAGATGCAAACATAATTAAATTACCTAACGTAAGTGCTTCAATTCCACAACTTTCTGAAGCAATAAAAGAATTACAAGAAAAAGGTTATAAAATTCCAGACTACCCTGAATTGCCGGTTACTGAAGAAGATAAATTGGTTAGATTAAAATATGATAAACTCAAAGGAAGTGCCGTTAACCCAGTATTGAGAGAGGGAAACTCTGACAGAAGAGCTCCTAAAGCTGTTAAAGAATATGCACGAAAACACCCTCACAGCATGGGAGCTTGGTCTTCTGCCTCCAAGTCCCACGTTTCCACCATGTCTTCTGGAGATTTTTATGGAAGTGAAAAATCAGTAGTAGTTTCTAATGCAACAGATGCTAAAATTACATTTCATGGAAATGATGGTTCAATAAAAGTCCTGAAAGAAAAGACTTCACTTAAAGATGGAGAAATTATCGATTCTTCGGTTTTGAGTCTAACTGCCTTAAAGAAATTCTTAGCAATAGAAATTGCTGATGCAAAAGCCAATGATTTACTTTTTTCTATCCATTTGAAAGCTACAATGATGAAGGTCTCAGACCCAATTATTTTTGGAGCGGCTGTATCTGTTTATTTCAAGTCAGTTTTTGAAAAACATGCTACAATTTTTGAGAACCTAAATATTAATCCAAACTATGGCCTTGCAGATTTATATTTAAAAATTGAAAACCTAGACGCTGCAAAAAAAGAGGAAATTGAAGCTGACATCCAAGCAGTTTACAAAGTAAATCCAGCCTTAGCCATGGTAAATTCTGACAAAGGCATAACCAATTTACATGTACCAAGCGATGTAATCATTGATGCTTCTATGCCAGCGGCTTTTCGAACTTCAGGACAAATGTATGGAGCGGATGGTAAGGGGAAAGATACTAAATTTGTTATTCCTGATCGTTGCTATGCAGGCATTTATCAAGTTGTTATTGATTTTTGCAAAAAAAATGGGGCTTTAGACCCTGTCACTATGGGCAGTGTGTCTAATGTAGGATTAATGGCACAAGCTGCAGAAGAATATGGCTCACATGACAAAACATTTCAAATGACTGCTGATGGAAAAGTGGTGGTTACAAATTCTATTGGAGAAATTTTGATGGAGCAACCTGTAGAAAAAGAAGATATTTTCAGAATGTGCCAAACCAAAGATTTGCCAGTTCAAGATTGGGTAAAATTGGCCGTAAATCGTGCTAAAGCCTCAGGAACACCAGCAATTTTTTGGTTAGATAACCATCGCCCCCATGATCTTAATCTAATTGAAAAAGTAAATCAATATCTTAAGACCTACGATACCACAGGACTGGACATTCGAATTATGACACCTATGGAAGCTACTCAATTTTCATTGGAAAGAATCGTGAAAGGCTTAGATACTATATCGGTGACTGGAAATGTTTTACGAGATTACAATACCGACCTTTTCCCTATCTTAGAAGTGGGTACATCTGCTAAAATGCTCTCGATTGTGCCACTTATGAATGGCGGAGGACTTTTTGAAACAGGTGCGGGCGGTTCAGCACCAAAACATGTTCAACAGTTTTTGGAAGAAGGTTATCTAAGATGGGATTCTTTAGGCGAGTTTTTAGCATTGGCGGCATCATTAGAGCATCTTTCTAACACCTTTGGAAATCCTAAAGCACAAGTTTTGGCCGATTCTTTAGATGAAGCAACTGGCAAATTTTTAGATAATGACAAATCTCCGGCTCGTAAAGTGGGCCAAATAGACAATAGAGGTAGTCATTTCTATTTGGCTATGTATTGGGCTGAAGCTTTGGCGGCTCAAAATAAAGATGTTCCTTTAAAAGATCTCTTTACCCCTATTGCAGCAGAATTAAAAGAAAATGAAGTAAAAATTGTAGCAGAATTAACTGCAGCTCAAGGTCACGTTGAAAACATAGGAGGTTATTACAAACCAGATTTTGTCTTGGCTTCTGCCGCTATGCGTCCATCTGGCACTTTAAATGCTATACTTTCTAAAATAAAATAAATAATAAATCATATTTTATTGATAGTCTCAGAATTTAAGTATGCTGAGACTATTTTTTTAAATCTCTTTCTATACTTACAAATTTGTATTTCTTCCAAATAGCTAAACGAATTAAAGAATTCAAAATAAATTACTTACCACAAAATAAAATTCTAAATAAATAAATGGATGATAAATATCTATTTAAACACTTTTATAGTTTTTTTTGTAAAAAACTAACAAAAGGCTTTGAAAATTAAATTTTATTTATCTATTATTGTATATCTTTAAAAACATTTTAAATTTTTAGTATCATGAAAAAAATCCTCTCTATTTTCAGTATTCTTACCCTTTGCTATTCTTTGAGTTTTGCTGCTGAGCCACTTAATTATGAACCTCAAAAAATAAATTCAGAATTTGAGCAATTAAATAAGATTGAGCAATATGTTCAAAACAATGAAGGCACTACACTTGAGTCTTTAAAAAACAATCCATTATTAGAGAACATTAAAATAGCAGACAATGCTTCAAGTAACATAGTTTCTGGTGAATTACCAGGCGGAATTCCAGCATTTTGGTGGGGATGTGTTTTGAGCTGGGTTGGACTAATTTTAGTATATGTAATTACTGATAAAGACAAAGCACAAACTAAGAAGGCCCTAATGGGTTGCTTGGTTTCTGGAGGTATATACATATTATGGTGGGTTTTTGTTGTGGCTATCGGAGGAAGAAATTATATGTTCTGAAATGATAAATCAAAAAAAAGGCTCATTCTAAAACAGAATGAGCCTTTTTTTGATTAGATTAACCAAACAAAAAATCAAATCAATTTTTCTATTTTAGTTAAAATGGATAAAATCATATTGCCTCTATTTATTATTCTATCTTCTTAATTTTTTTAAGTGAGGAATCAGTTTTTAAAACCATACATATCGTTAAAGAGCTTTAATAAATAAATTAACTTAAAATTTTGCAAATTCTAATCAATCTATTACTTCAATTCAGTAAAAATTCAAATAATCTAAAGTATCATTTTTATTTCTGGTTTGAAAAAAAACAGAAAGAACTGGCTTGATTTATAGGTTTCTGAAAATAGTATTACTTTTTGATGGGGGTATTGAGATAATTTATTTTCAAAATGTTA
>JANOMP010000040.1:0-10221 GCA_031420365.1 Cytophagaceae bacterium | reverse complement strand
TTTTACTCTATTTTTCGTTTTTTTCTTCTTATAGCTTGTTATTTTTAAAACACTTTATAGTTTTTTTTGAATTTTTATAGCGATTTTTGCGCATTAATTATTTTTTACAAATCAATCAACGTTTAACTAAAATACATTTTTTGGCTCAGCCAAATTTTAATTATTTATGGAAGGATTAATTATGGCGGCTCAGCTTTTGCTAGCCTTAACAATTTTAGTAGGTCTACATGAGTTTGGCCATTTTGTATTTGCTCGTATTTTTGGAATAAGAGTAAACAAATTTTATATATTTTTCGATTTTTTATTTCCATTGCCTAATGTTTTAAATTTTGCACTATGGAAAAAAAAGTACGGAGACACGGAATACGGCTTAGGCTGGTTTCCTTTAGGAGGTTATGTGGATATAGCTGGTATGATTGACGAAACAAAAGATGCATCACAGCTTTCTGCTATTCCAGAGCCATGGGAATTTAGGTCAAAACCTGCTTGGCAACGTTTATTTGTCATGCTTGGAGGAATTATTGTAAATGTTGTATTGGGAGTATTAATTTATACTGGAGTAAAATATACATGGGGAGAAGAAGATTATTCTAAAGAAGAAGTAAATAAGATGGGAATTTTTGCTTATCCTTTGGCCGAAAAAATTGGTCTAAAAACAGGAGATAAAATACTTACTGTAAATGGGAATGACTTTTCAACTTTTAGTGAATTAAGAGGTTCAATTACAGAAGAGAATACACTTTTCACCATAGAAAGAGAAGGTAAAGTGAGTGAGGTTCCTATCCCCAATGAATTGATAAATAAAATTGCTCAAAAAGCTCAATTTATCGAGCCAATATTGCCTTTTGAAATTTTAAAAGTGGCTAAAGGTATGCCAGCAGAAAAAGCTGGACTAAGAGAAGGAGACAAAATAGTAAGTTTTAATGGTACTCCTATTTCTTATTACCAACAAATTCAACCCTTAATTAGAAAAGCAGCTAATAAAAAAATTGTTTTAGGATTAAATAGAAAAGGGCAATTGTTAAGCATTTCTCCAACTGTCACTTCAGACTCTACAATAGGATTTAATCCAAAATTTCTTTTAAGTTCTACTAAAACTGCTTTTGGACTTGTAGAATCTTTTTTTGAAGGTAGCAAAGAAGCTTTAAATGTAATTCCTCAACAAATTAACGGCTTTGCAAGAATTTTTAAGGGACATATATCTCCTTCAAATGCATTGAGCGGGCCAGTAGGTTTATCTCAGATGTTTGGTGGGTATTGGGATTGGGAAAGATTTTGGAGATTAACAGGTTTGCTTTCAATGGCTTTAGCATTTATGAACGCTTTGCCTATTCCAGCTCTCGACGGCGGACATGTAATTGTTTTGTTATATGAAATGATAAGTGGTAGAAAACCTTCCGAAAAATTTATGGAACGGACACAACAAATAGGAACATTTATTTTGTTAGCACTTATGGTTTATGTGTTGTTTAATGATACTATAAAGTTATTGTTTTGATATTATTGTTTTGATGTATATAATAGCATACTTAATTGTATCTTTTTTTAGTCTGAGTTCTATTCATGACTACCATACATCTTTAATAGAAATTAATTATAATCCTAAAAACAAATCATTGGAGGCCTCTATTCGACTTTTTTCAGATGATTTAGAGTTAGCATTAACCAAACTTAATGGAGGTAAAAAAATAACTTTAGACAGTCAAACTGAAGTTATTGAACCTTTATTAGAATTATATATTAAAAAGAACTTTGCAATAGTTTCCCCAAATAAAGAAGTAAAAAAAATTAAATATTATGGAAAAGAAAAGGAGGCAGAAGCAACATGGGTATATGTAGAGGTCTTAGATTGTGCACAAATAAAAGACTTTACACTTTTTAATACCATACTTATAGACCTGTTTTCTGATCAAAATAATTTAGTAAATATCATCTATCCTTCATTAAAAAAAACTTTAGTTTTTGATAATAAAACTAGGATGCAATCTTGGCCATTTTAGGATTTCATGCATCATTTTCTAATCATTTTTTAATAGTATGCTTGCATAATACTATTTTAAACCTATTTTTGTGATTGAATATGGAAAGCACTACCCCCAAAATGAAAAAAGAGAAGACCCTAGATTTCCATATTAAGTGGACTTGGCACGCTATTTCAAGAATGTATAATATTTATGCTGCTAGCGAAGACATGACTATGTCAATAGGCTATGTTTTATTAAATATTGATCTCGATAAAGGAACTCCAGCTACTAAAATTGGCCCCTCTATCGGAATGGAACCTAGGAGTTTAACTAGAATGCTAAAATCCTTGGAAGAAAAAGAATGGATTTATAGAGAAACAGATCCAAATGATAAGCGTTTTGTAAATGTTTTTTTGACTGAATTAGGAAAGAAAAAAAGAAGCTTTGCAAGAACTGGGGTTATTGAATTTAATAATAAAATTTCTGAAACTATTTCTAAAGAACAACTTAAAGTATTTTTTGAGGTTGTTAATCAAATTAAAGAAGTTGTTGAAAATACAACAGCCGAATCTAAAAGTAATTTAGCAGATTTGTTGGCATTAGAGCAGATCTCATAATTATAAAAACTAAAATCTTAAGTTTTGAAAACTATAGTGCTATTATTAATTACTTTGTTTATTTTTTCCATTCCTTGCTTGTCTCAGAGTATAGTTTATTATCCTTTTAATTCTTTATTAGGGTTTAGTTCAAATACCCAAAAACGAATTTGGCTAGATGCTAAACTTCAAACTAATTCTTATTTCTCTTCTTTAAGTACAGATATTGCACCTCAAATTAATGTAAATAAAAATCCTAAAGCACGAATATTTGTGGGTGGAGGGATTAAATTGAATTATCTAAATGTAATTGAAAATAAAAACATTTTGGATGGTTTCTTTGCAAATGCTGGCGTAAGGGCATCTCCTTTTGAAAGGAATAAAAGAATTCAAATTGCCTTTGAGATTTCACCTTTTGTAAATAAAAATATGGATATAGGGATTTTCCGCTCTCATTTAGGAATAGGTTATTGCTTTAATAAATAAGCAATTTAATAATACTATCAAAACAAGCATTTGCGATTATTTGAAATTATACGTTTACTAATTGAGAAGATTATAAAAATGCATTAAGCATTACCTTAAAAAGTGGAATTAAACTTTTTGATTTATTCCAAATTATTAATACTTCCACAACATAAGTGGCTATAAGTTTTCTAAATTGAAAATTTA
The DNA here is from genome assembly GCA_031420365.1 of Cytophagaceae bacterium. Classification (GTDB taxonomy): domain Bacteria; phylum Bacteroidota; class Bacteroidia; order Cytophagales; family Spirosomataceae; genus Leadbetterella. The sequence goes on along the minus strand of JANOMP010000040.1, from coordinate 6,989 downwards.
TCGTTTATTTTTTTAGAAAAACCCCAAAATAAAAAAACCCAAGCCAATACTAAAAATGTGCCCCCAATGGGAGCCACTGCACCCATTGCTTTTAAACCGGAAAAGCAAAGTAATAGTAAACTTCCCGAAAAGATTATTGTTCCAATTATGAAACAATTTCCACTATAATTTATCCATTTATTTGTAAATTCTTTGTGTAAAATACCCACTAATATTAATGCCAAAGAATGGTAAAAAAGGTATTTTATTGCAGTTTCGTACGTCTCCATTCTGCCAGAACTCAGTAATGTTGTTTTTAATACGTGTGCTCCAAAAGCCCCTAAAATTACGCTTAATGCTCCAAAAAAAGCCCCTATTTTTAAGAAAAGTAAATTCATAAGTGTAGCATTAAAAAAAGGGTAAAGAGAAAATAGCGCTTTAACCCTTTTTAAAATGTTTAATTTAATTATTCTTGTATATATGTTTTATTTCCATTCGAATTGATATAATATTTACCCCCACGAGGCCCTTCGTAAATTGTTCTTCCTTTGGCATCTTTACCAAAAGATTTGTCTTGGCCAGCCACTTTCTTTTGGGTTGTAGTGTTTGCTTGTGTTGCCTTTGTAGGTACAGTAGTTTTTTTAGTATCTTCTACTTTTGCAGTTTTAGTCTTCACGGTAATCTCCTTTTCAGCTTTTGTATTAGACTTAGTACCCCCGTCTTTCAAAGTTTTAGATTTTGCTTCAGATTCTTTGGTTTTAGTTTTTGAATCAGAATCTTTCTCTCCTTTTAATTTAGACTTAGTTTTTGAATCTGAATCTTTCTCAGTTTTTACTTTAGATTTAGTTTTTGAATCTGAATCTTTTTCTGTTTTTACTTTAGATTTAGTTTTTGAATCAGAATCTTTTTCTGTTTTTACTTTAGATTTAGTTTTTGAATCAGAATCTTTTTCTTTTGATTCTTTCTTTGCTTTTGGCTCGGAAGAATTACCTTTCTTTTCTTTGGCTTTTTTCTCTGAAGTTTCTTTTTTTGCTTTTGAGTCTTTTTTATCTTTGGTCTGAGCTAGGGAAATTTGCAAAAAAGTGGCCAAAAATAATGTTAATAAAATAGTCGATATTTTTTTCATGTTTAAGATTTTGGTTTTATTTGTAAAGTTAAAATAAAAAAACAGATTATTTCAATTTCTATTTCCAAAAATTGCACTTCCAATTCTAACAATTGTAGTACCTTCTTCTATGGCAATTTGCCAGTCTCCACTCATTCCCATAGAAATTTCTTTTAAATCAATATTTTTATGGCTGTAGGATTTAGCTTTTTCAAAAATTGTTTTCAAAAATTTAAACTCTTTTCGAATTTGGTCTAAATTTTCTGTAAAAGTGCTTATTCCCATTAATCCGCATATTTTAATATTTGTTAAATCATTAATACTTCCATTAAAAAGCATTTCAAAAAACTCTGTTTCTTCAAAACCAGTTTTCGAATCTTCTTCTGCTATGTATATTTGAATTAAACAATCTATAATTCTTTTATTTTTTATAGCTTGTTTGTTTATTTCTACCAATAATTTATAACTGTCCACTGTATGAATCAAGTGTACAAAAGGTGCTATATATTTAACTTTATTGCTTTGAAGATGTCCTATGAAATGCCATTCTATATCTTTTGGCATCTCTTGGTATTTATCAACTAATTCTTGAACATAATTTTCGCCAAATATTTTTAATCCAATATCATAAGCTTCTAATAGCATTTTTGTTGGTTTAAATTTGGAAACTGCAACTATTTTTACCTTTAATGGTATTTGGTCTTGTAACTTTTTAATATGTTCTGCTACGCTCGTCATAATTTTAGATTCTAATTTTTCTCTTAATTCTATTATTTTAAATATACTTGATATAGAATGCTTTTTATTAAAAAATGAGCTTTAATTTTTTTTTATAAGGTTTAGCAATCAGATAGAGCTTCCTTGGATGTATATCTAATTAATTAAAATTGTTTTCAAGAATAGCTTTTAAGTTAGCGGGTGAATAATTAATGCTTTTTAAGGTCTTGTTATCATCCGTTCTGTAGACTAAAAACAAATCTCCATCTTTTTCATAATACGATGGATGTCCTTTTTCAAAATAGTGTTTTACAGTAGCCTCTGCTTCCTCTATATTTGCACAAGCTTTACTCATGTTTGACCTTTGAACTTCATCGAAAAGCTTTCTAAATTTGTCTCCCAATCCAAATTCTAGAATTGCCCCGGCTAAAACATACTGAATGTCACATAAAGCATCAGCTACCTCTACAATATCATTATTAGTGATAGCTTCTTGTAATTCTTTTAGCTCTTCTGTTAAAAGTTCCACTCTTAATTTGCTTCTTTTTTTAGAAGGGATTATTGGAAGTTTTTCAATTGGATGGCGAAAAGTAGTGTGAAAATCGGCCACTTGATTAAGGCAGTCTAGTTGTTCCATAGGTAAATATATTGTTTTGTTAGAAAAAAGATTACCGTAAAATAAATAATCATAAGATTTGATTTGCAAAGTTGTAGAAAAATGAATAATATTGCTAAATATCTTGAAGTCAAATAAATCTTAATTTTAAAATTATGAACAAATTAGTTAAGCTACTGTCAATTTGCGCACTTTCGGCTTCCGTTACTTTGTGGTCTTGCAAAGGAGATCAAGGTGAAACTGGCCCACAGGGTGCAACTGGTTTGCAAGGCACACCAGGTACAAATGGTACTGCTGGCACAAACGGCACAAACGGTACAAACGGCACAAGTGGGAAAGACGGGAATGCAAATGTTGTTGGTATTCAATCAACTGTTAAAGTAGATGATTGGAAAGAAGTAGAAGTTCCTGGAATTGGTAGTGGAGAGACAAGTAAATATGGTGCTGTTTCTATTCCAAATGCTGCTATTACTACTGAGAAGTTTGTAATGGTGTTTTTGAAAAATGGGGAGGAACTTAAAGCTCTGCCGTTAACATTTACTAAAGATCTAGACAACTCTTTAGAGCGTTTAGATTACGGTTACAGAACTGGATCAGCTACTTTATACTATCGTTTTCAAACTAAATTATTTGATGGTACAATAAGACTTAAGCCAACAAGGGATTTAACTTTTAATATTGTAATTACAACTAAAACAGTTGGAGCGGCATTAGAAAATAGTGGAGTGAATATGAAAAACTATGAAGACGTTATGGACTTCATTAATGCAAGTAACTGAAAATAATACTTTTGTAATTTGTTAGCCCTTCCAATTCAAATGGAAGGGCTTTTTAAAATTTATGCGAGTATATTTTCTTTTAATTTTTTTAATTTTTTTTAATTTTTCAGGAAATTGCCAATTCCTTGAAGATAAATTAGCTAAAACCACAACAATAAAAGGTTTAGATTTTCTTTACAACCAGCAATTTGTTGAAGCAGAAGAGACATTCGCCAAAATTAAAAAAGACTACTCCAAGCATCCTGTTTCTTTTCTTTTATCTGCCATTCAATTGCAGTGGCAATTTTTGCCAATTGATAAAAATCCAATTGCTTTAAAAAAATATATTGAAGAGCTCCAGAAATGTATTGCCGCTTCGAAAGCACTATATAAAATTCCTAAATATAATAAAGAATCTACTTTTTTTTTGCTGGCCGCCCATGGATTTATAGCACTTACTCACAACTATAATAAAAATTATTTAGAAGCTGCAACAGAAGCAAAAAAAGCCTATAATTATTTTATTGAGGGGAAGAAATATAAATTTGCGAACCCAGAATTTATGTTTGCCTCTGGATTGTATAATTACTATCGTGTTCAATACCCGGAAAATCATCCGATTATAAAGCCAATTGTGTTGTTCTTTGAAAGTGGGAATAAGAATCAAGGCTTATTAGATTTAGAGAATGCTGTGAAATTGTCTATTTTTAGTAGAACCGAGTCGGCTTTGTATTTAACGAATATTAATATTAAGTATGAGTCCAATTTTAAAAACGCTCTTCGGTTTTCAGAGGGTCTCTCTTTTAATTATCCAAACAATATGATATTTAAAATTAAGTATATTGAATGTTTATTGTTGAATTCTCAATATGAAACAGCTCAAAAAATGAATGAAAGTCTGAATCAAAGAATAGATGCTGTTTCTAATATTTCTTATCTTATATTTGATGGCTATGCTCAAGAACATTTCCATAAAAATAAGGTTAAAGCCCTAAGTCAATATGCAAAAGCATTAAAATTGCCCAGAGAGAATAGATATACTAAAGAGTATCATGGAATGGCTTTTCTAGGAATGGCTCGTATTTTTTCTCAGCAAAATGAAATAAGTAAAGCGAAAATTTTTTATAAAAATTGTTTGGAAGTTTCAGAATATGAATGGGTAGTTCAAGCTGCAAAAAAGGAATTAAAAAATTTAAATTAATATGCCTACAACACTTATTGTCAATGCCAAGATAATCAATGAAGGTATTATAGAAGAAAAGAATCTATTCCTAAAAAATGGATTAATTGTTAAAATTGGAGAAAATATCAGCCATTTAGATTCTGATAATATTTTTGATCTTCAAAGAAATTATATTATGCCATGAATTATTGACGATCAAGTTCATTTTATAGAGCCCAGTCTTACTCATAAAGCTACAATTTATAGCGAATCTAAAGCAGCGGTAGCCGGAGGTGTTACTTCTTTTATGGAAATGCCAAATATAATTCCAAATGCTTTGACTATTAAGTTATTAGAGAAAAAATATGAAATAGTTAGGTTAAATTCCTGTGCGAACTATTCTTTTTTTATTGGAGGTTCTAACAACAATTATGAAGAAGTAATGTAGACGGATCTCTATAATATTTGTGGATTAAAACTATTTATGGGAAGTTCTACTGGAAATACACTCTAATAAATGACTTATATAAATGCGGTTAATTTCTTCAACTCTTCATTAATTTCAAAAAACTGATTCCAGTACATTTTTAAATCGTACTTTAAGTTATCTAGACTTTCAAAAAATCTGTTGTGCGTAACGGCTCTTCTAGTTTTTCTCCATAACATTTCGATAGCATTCAAATCAAGAGAATAAGGTGGTAGGAAAAATAATTCTATTAAATCTTTCATCTCTTCAAGCCAAGGCTGGATTGTTTTTGCGTGATGGTATCTTGCATTGTCTAAAACGAGTAATATTTTTTTCTTTTTTCCGTTCTTATTCACTCCAACCATTGCCTCTATTATTAATTTTTCTAAAAAAATTTAAAAAGTAACTGCGTTAAAAATAGCTGATTGTTCTAAAATTAATTGTCCATTTACACCTAAAGCCCCAAAAATACTCATTTTAAACCTGTCCGTTGGCGATTTAATCTCAGGAACAAAACCTTTTAAAAACCAAGCTCTTATGATTGTTAACGTAAGTTTAAAATGGCATTCATCTTGAAAATAAACCTCATAATCACCGCTTTTCATTAGCTCTTTTAGTTTTTTTTGACACTTCTTTTTTTTCTGCGTCACCTTTAGAAACTATTGGCCTCGCCCTTTTTAACGAAAAACCTAATTTTTTAAACATTCGTTGACATTGACGAACACCTAATTCAACATCAAATTCTTTCTTAATGTAAAAAGCTAAACTTTTTCCGTCCCATATATTTGCTGATACTCCACTTAGTTCTGGTGGGCTTTGAAGTACACTTTTAATTTTATCAAGTTGCTCTAAATCCAATTTTGAATTCCTCCCAGGTTTTGCTTTATCTCTCAAAACCTCAATACTTCCAGCACTATTAACTTTATTTATCCAATTTGAAATTGTCCTTGAAGATTGTCCAAATAATTGTGCGATAGTTTCGCATACATTGTCTTTATTGTCAATCTTCAAAAGTATTCCATGTAATCTGTGAACAAATTTTGCTTCTTCACTTTTTTTAAAATATTTCTGTATTTCAATTTTTATCTCTTCCGGATATTTTAGCTCTAATTTCTGCATAACTTTTTTTATGCAAATATACTATAATTATTAGAATTTATATAAGTCGTTTATTATAGTTGATAATCAGGGCATGCTTGAAAAAATTTTGGCAACTTCCCCGGTTTAATTGCCACTCATTGTGAGGATGAAACTGCAGTAAAAGCTAATCTTAATTATTATAAAGAAAAATTTAAATATCAAGTCCTTCCTTATGACATCCATGCTTTAATATGAAATGAATAAGTATGTTATAAATCCTCTTCTATGGCTGTGAATCTAGCAAAAAAGCACAACACTAAGCTCCATATTTTACATATAACAAGTTCCGAAGAGATTGAATTGTTTGATAACATTCTTAGTTTAAAAGAAAAAAGAATAAATCAGAGGTTTGTGTCCATTTTTTATATTTTGATGCAGAAGATTATAGAACTTTAGGCTTGCGAATTAAATGTAATCCTGCAATTAAACACAATCACAAAGATAATTTATTAGCAGGTTTGCATAATAATAAACTTGATATAATTGCCACTGACCACGCCCCACATACGCTAAAGAAAAATCTCAAGACTATTGGAATGCGCCCTCTGGTTTACATCTTATTCAACATCCGTTGCTCATTATGTTATAACTTTATAAAGAGGGAAAATTAAGTTTAGAGAAAATAGTAGAAAAAATGGCCCATGCTCCTGCAGAATGCTTTAAAATTTCAAATAGAGGTTTCATCAGAGAAGGATATTGGGCAGATTTAACCGTTTTTGACTTAAATCAGAAAGATTTAGTAACTGCAGATACTCTTTATTATAAATGTGGTTGGTCTCCCTTTGATGGGCATGAATTCGATTCTAAAGTATTAAAAACATTTGTTTCAGGCCAACTTATTTATGACGAAGGAACATTTTTTAATAAAAAGGTTGGTCAAAGATTGAAATTTGAAGTATGAAAAAGCAGGGAATTCGCATTTAAAGATTTAATATTTTCTCACGATAACTATCATCAATAGAAGCTTTTAGTCTTTTCATATTTTTAGATTTCTTTTTTGTTTTTTCTGCGTCTAGCAGACCTAATGCAAGTTTAAGCACCATATT